>JAJDYQ010000077.1 GCA_022825085.1 Gammaproteobacteria bacterium | reverse complement strand
AGGCTGGCTGCGCCGGAGCCTGATGATATCGATGAATGGGTAAAACGTGCCATTGAAAACAATCATGTTCTGGCAGCCAGTCAGGCCGCCGTGGAGGCCGCCCGACAAAACATTAAGCGACAGGAATCAGGCCACTATCCGACTCTGGATCTGGTCGCTACAGGACAAAACAGCACCAGCCACAGCAGGAACTCTGGTAGCGATACGGACCGGGAGATTATCGGCCTGCAGTTTACATTGCCTGTTTATTCGGGGGGCTTAACATCATCCAGGGTGCAGCAGGCTGTGGCCGAGCTGCAACAGGCGAAAGAGGAACTCATCCGAACCCGGCGTTCCATTGAAAAGCAGGCTCGCAACGCCTATCTGAATGTCATCAGTGACATCAGCCGCATACAGGCGTTGCGTCAGGCCATGGTCTCCTCGCAAAGCGCCCTGGATGCAACCGAAGCCGGTTTTGAGGTGGGTACCCGCACTATCGTTGATGTGCTCAATGCACAACGCATTCTGTATAACTCCATTTCCGATTTTCAGCGGGCACGCCATGACTATATTATCAACGGTCTGGAGTTAAAACAGGCATCCGGGCTGCTGTCTGGAGACGATATCCACAATGTTGACCAGATGCTGGAAGCTGATTAGACGGGGCGGTAATGCCTCTGTTTTTGGTTGAATTGAAGAAGTGGAGTTCAGGCAGGGTGACAGGTGAGCCCGGTGCCTAAAGTTTGAAAAGCGAGGGTGTCCTGGCATTCACCAGAGGGGCAATCTCTGTTTCAAAGAGGCTTTCCTGAGCCCACTCATTTTCTCCGATGCGTGTAATCAGCAGGGCCTCCATGGCGGGTTCCCTGCCGACGATCATAAACATCCTGCCGTCTGTTTTGAGCAGGCCATGAAAGCGCTTATCCATGGTTGGCAGAGAACCGGTGAGCACGATCACATCAAACTGCTCGCTGGATTGCAGGTCCATGGCATCGCCGACTCGTAGAGATATATTCTCATATCCGTCGCTGGCCAGATTGTAGCCGGCCTGCCGGTGCAGGTCCTGATCAATTTCATAACTGACAACCGAATCAGCCAGCCCGGCCAGACAGGCGGTCAGATAACCGCTGCCGGTACCGACTTCCAGTACACGGTCATCGGCGTTGACAGACAGCGACTGCAGGATACGGGCTTCGAGTTTGGGTTCCATCATACTGGCTCCAGAGTTGAGAGGGATGCGTATATCGGCAAAGGCAATATCCCGGTATTTTTCAGGCACATAGTGTTCGCGTTTTATGCGGTTGATAAGGTCCAGCACTCGGCTGTCCAGCACATCCCAGGTTCGGATCTGTTGTTCCACCATATTAAAACGGGCCAGTTCGGCATCCATGATTCGCACTCCTGCATCAATGAGTTGGCATAGAGTATGTATTTTGCTGTGTCCAGGCAAGGGAATGTATGCATCCGGCACCTTGATGGCGGGAGAACCGACTGAGCGGTCAACAGTGGCGGTCCTGAAAATCGTTGAGGGTGACCCTGCCCCCTGTATCATCGCTATTAATTTCTAGCCAAACCCCATCTGATTGGGCAGCCAGAGAACAATGCCCGGCAGTGCGATCAGTGTTGCGATAGTGATGGTGTCTGCGATAAAGAACGGTATGGCACCGCGAAACACATCCTGAACCGAGCATTCGGGGCGTACCCCTGCCACGACAAAGCAGTTTAATCCAATGGGTGGAGTAATCAGGCACAACTCCGCCATTTTAACCACGATGATGCCAAACCAAATGGAGCAGCCGGTATCTGTCAGGCCAAAGGCTGAATCCGCCGCCGAGACCCCTTCGCCGCCATTGAGTGCAATAACTGCCGGATATACGACAGGCAGAGTCAGCAGCAACATGCCAATGGCGTCCATGAACATACCGAGAACAGCATAAGCCAGCAGGATCATAATCAGGGTCAGCATGGGGTTTTGTTGCAGACCCACTATCCATTCAGAGAAGGCACCGGGCAGATCGGCGAAACCCAGGAAACGCACATAGATCAACACCCCCCAGATGATGGTGAAGATCATGGCCGTCAATTTTGCGGTTTCCATCAGGGAGTTTTTCAGGCTATCCCAGCGCATTCCCTTGTAAATGGCCATAACAAGGATGATAAAGGCACCCAGGGCACCTGCTTCCGTAGGTGTGCCGACACCGCCATAGATGCACACCACGATGATGGCGACTACAGCGAATACCGGCAGGGCGGGTGCCAGGGCTTCAAATCGTTGTTTCCAACTGAACCCGGTGACCGGCGGGCCAAAGTCCTTGCGCATCTTTGCCATGAATACAACCAGCCCGGCATAGATCAGAGCAGACACGACACCGGGCAGGAAGCCGGCCATTAACAGGGCACCGACATCCTGTTCAACGATGATGGCATATATGACCAGAATGGCTGACGGCGGGATGAGTGAGGCCAGCGTACCACCGGCGGCGACTACGCCTGCGGCAAAGCGTTTGTCGTAGCCCAGCTTGAGCATTTCAGGAATTGCAATGCGGGCAAACACCGCAGAAGTCGCCACCGAAGCACCCGATACCGCGGCGAAGCCCGCGGTAGAGAATACGGTTGCGACGCCCATGCCGCCCGGCAGCCAGCCAATCCAGCGTTTGGCTGCCTCGAACAGGGCGCGAGTCAGTCCTGCATGGTAAGCCAGATAGCCGATCAGGATGAAGGTGGGTATCAGCGACAGGGCAAGCGTGGAAACCTTGGAGTGGGGTATGGTGCCGGCCATCTTTACAGCAACAAAAAAACCTTTCTCAAATCCCATGCGGGCCGAGAAAATCCACAGCAGGCCGAGAAAGCCGGCGACCGCCGCTGCAAAGGCGACGCGCACCCCCATGACAACCAGCAGCAACATCAGGCCGGTGACCCAAAGGCCAATCTCAATAGAGTCCATTGGCGAGGCCCACTGACCCGATGATTTTGATGAATGTATTGAGAGAACCTCTAAAAGCTGTAGCGAGTGATACCAGGGCAAGGCACACACAGCGCAGTAATCGCAATGTATAGATTGATACATAAGGAGAACTTTGAGCGCCACGCAACGCCGCTATGGCGGCACGCAGCAGGTTTTTAGGGGTTCCCTTCATTGTGTAGTAGCGGTATTGGTTTTATCGGCGTCACTGAGCAGGGATTCGGCATTTCTGGAAGCGACTGAGGCGGCATCCTCAATCAGGGGAATTGCTACGGGCCGGCTCGTATTCAGACGAATGGCGCGTCCATAGGCCCAGAGTTGCAGTATCAGGCGCACCGCAAGCAAAATGAATGCGACAGGCACTACCAGCTTGGCGGGCCATGTCGGCAGGTTAATATCCAGTGAGGAATCGCCTATGTCGTAGGCCCTCCAGAAATGCAGGGAAGAACCATAAACAAGCACCAGAGTGACCAGCAACATGAGTAATGTGGACAGGAACTCGGTAAACCAGAGAAAGCGGCCGCGAATACGGGCGACTGCAATATCCATGCGGATATGCCCGCCCTGTTGCTGCGTATAGGCCAGCCCCAGAAAAGCCATGAACGCCATGGCCTGTTCAATCCAGTCAATATAGCCACTGATGGGCAGAGAAAAAAGCCAGCGCCCCAGGACATTGGTCGTGGCGAAGAACACCAGCGCAAAGATAACCAGCCCACCCATCAGGGTTAATCGGGACTCAAGCCGGAATAGCAAACGGTCAATCCGGCTCAGCCTGCTGTTATCCTGTGCAATATCCGTATTCTGGGGCATGAAGATCAGCCCATACAGGCAGCGTACAATGTGCAAGGCGTGATCGGCGCAATAAGTATGACAGATTGCTCAGACATGCCCGGCACACCGGTTTTATTGGTCAAACAGCCTGACCGTGAAATCAAACAGTGCCCCGGCGTCAAAGTCCTCGCCGTACTTATTCACCCAGTCAGCCCGTACAGATTCGGCCAGATTGTTCAGTTCCGCCGTTTGTTGCGATGTAAAGGTTATCAGACTCAAACCTGATTCCTTTAACTCTTCGTCATATTTGCCTGTAGTATTATCATTGTAGTTATCGACATAATAGGCGATAGCCTCATTCACAGAACCCAGCAGGGCCTCTCTGTATGCCGGTTTCAGGGCCTTGAGCGCATCGCTATTGACCACGACCGGGCAGTTTGCTGTTCCCAGATTGAGATTGGTTGTCGCCCATTTCCCCACCTTGTAGGATTTGGTGGCCAGGTGTGCATGTGGTGCGAATGAGGCGGCATCAATAACACCGGAATTCATGGCCTGACGTACTTCAGAGAAAGGCACGCTGGTTTTTACCGCCCCAAGTTTGCCCAGCACACCCATAATGCCACCGGGTCCGCGCACCCGCAGACCCTTGAAATCAGCAAGCCCTGTCAATGGCTCGGTTTTACTGACGATGTTATATTGTGGCAGCGGTGTCGGCATAAGCAGGGTCGCATTCCAGCGGGCCAGATCTTTGACGACGATGGGATGTTTATAGACTTCGGAGTAAATATCGGCGATACGGGCGAGGGAAACGTTTTTGGAGAACGGCAGTTCCGTAACGGTAATCGTCGGGTTTTTCTCGGTGTGATAAAAAGAGCAGAACTGGGCCATCTCAAATGCGCCGATAGAAATACCATCGAGGTTTTCCCTGGATTTGGACAGGCCGCCGTAGGAAATGTTGAGTTTGAACTCACCGCCGGTTTTTCGCTCGACCAGCTCAGCCAGCTTTTCAACGTTTTCCGTGAAGGCCCTGCGCTTGCCCCAGAGCGACACATTCCATTCAACTGCTGCATGAAGATCGGCAGCAAACAGGCCTCCCACAATCGCGGAAAGCAGTAAAGTACGCGGTATGCCAAACATTTTTTTAATCTCCTTTATTGAGGATAACCATAAATATAGCCCGGATTCAATGGGAAGTACACCCAGGCATCAATATTTCCCCCGGCAACTCGATGCACAAAGTGGATGAGTGGCATGGCACCGAGGCAGGCTTGCTATTCCCCGGCAACTTGGATACCTTGCGGGCTTCAAATCAGGCTTCCGTGAATCCGTTCATCAATCGGCTGTCAGGCGATTGACCCGGTTTTTATGCCTGACCCCGACTATCCCGGCGCAGGGGGATATGACGCCTCGTCTGCGCTGCAAGTATTTTTACAGGTGAACCATATGAGCGCCATACCGAAGGATTTTATTCGCAAGACCGCACAGGTCTCGCAAGATGTTACCCGACCGTTCGCTAACTCAAGGAAAATCCATATTGAGGGTTCGCGGCCGGACATTCGTGTACCCATGCGGGAAATTATGTTGACGCCCACGCGCACAGCGGAGGGTATTGAAGAAAACCCACCGATTACCGTTTATGACACTTCCGGTCCCTACAGTGATCCGGATATCGAGATCAATCTGCTGGAGGGATTGCCGGATATTAGAGGTAGCTGGATTGAAGAACGTGGCGATACCGAATTGCTGGAGCAACCGACCTCCACATTCAGCCGTTCCCGCCAGTCGGATCCGGCGCTGGCGAATCTGCGTTTTGAACACCTGCAGCAGCCGCGCCGCGCTTTGCCGGGCAGAAACGTCACGCAAATGCACTATGCCAGACAGGGCATGATCACGCCGGAAATGGAATATGTAGCGATTCGGGAAAATCAGCGATTGCAGGAATTCAGAACCGACAGTCGATATGCCTCCCTGCTGGAGCAGCATCCGGGTCAGGATTTTGGGGCATCTATTCCGCAGGACATTACAGCAGAATTTGTCCGTGACGAAGTGGCCCATGGTCGGGCCATTATCCCGGCCAATATCAACCATCCGGAACTGGAGCCGATGATTATCGGTCGTAATTTTCGCGTCAAGATTAACACCAATATCGGCAATTCAGCCGTGACTTCCTCGATTGAGGAGGAAGTTGAAAAAATGGTCTGGTCGGCCCGTTGGGGGGGAGACACGCTGATGGACCTGTCAACCGGCAAAAACATTCACGAAACACGGGAATGGATTCTGCGCAATGCACCTATGCCGATCG
>JAJDYQ010000080.1 GCA_022825085.1 Gammaproteobacteria bacterium | reverse complement strand
GAATAACCCACCTCCTGCCTGCGCACGATAGCCCATTGTAAAACGGCTTGATATGGCGTTGTCAAGCCCTTTTAGTGACTTGTTAATACCCAGTTTAGCATAAATTCTGATATTGACCATAAAAATCTGCTGTTCCAGTCGGTTTTTCAAGCGGCAGGTGGCACAGGTTTGGCCCGATATGCTGTCCCTGCTCCGGTTCAAACGCGCTTTTGTGATGCGGGGTCGGTGATGCCGGCCGCTGTAAAGCCGGCCTCGCGTAAATGGCAGGCGTCACAGACACCACAGGGTTCGCCCTGTTCACCGGCCTGATAGCATGAGACTGTCAGTGAATAATCGACGCCGAGGGCGGTTCCCCACTGGATAATGCGGGCTTTGCTCAGGTGGATCAGCGGGGTTTTGATGGTGATCTGCCGGCCCTGGACCGTGGCCCGTGTCGCCAGCTTCGCCATGGCCTGAAAGGCGGCGATGTATTCCGGCCGACAGTCGGGATAGCCTGAGTAGTCAACCGCATTGATGCCGGTGAAGATGGCCGATGCGCCGATGACTTCGGCCCAGCCCAGCGCACAGGACAGAAATATGGTGTTGCGCGCCGGTACGTAGGTCGCGGGTATGCCCTGTGTGCGCTGTTGCGGGATGGCTATACGGGTGTCTGTCAGGGCCGATCCGCCCATGCGCCCCAGTTCAATGTTCAATATCAGGTGGTCACTGACGGCGTGCCGGTGCGCTATCTGTGTGGCTGCGTTCAGTTCGGCATCATGACGCTGACCATAGGCCAGACTGAGGGCATGGCAGTCGTAGTTTTCCGATTGGGCGATGGCCAGGGCTGTGGCCGAATCCAGACCACCCGATAACAGAACCACGGCTTTTTTTTCTTCATCTGCGGCCGGTCGGCTGTCATCTGTCTGTTTCATCGACCCGGCTGTTCTCCCCACAGTATTTTGTGCAGTTGCAGTTGAAAACGGACCGGCAGGTTGTCTTCGATAATCCAGTCGGCCAGTTCGGCGGCCGGTTGTCGGGCCGTGTTGGGGGAGAACAGGACTTCGCAGCGTTGTTGCAGCCTGTGTCGCTGCAGCATGTCGCAGGCCCATTCGTAGTCGCGGCGTGAGGAGATGACCATCTTTATACGGTCACGGGTATTGAGCAGGTTGATGTTTTGCAACCGGTTTTTGCCGCTTTCCCCGGAGTCCGGTGTCTTGAGGTCCATGATCCTGGATACCCGTTCGTCAATGTCGGCTACATCCATGGCACCGCTTGTTTCCAGCGATACATGGTAGCCGTCATCAGACAGGCGGCTCAGCAGCCGACGGCAGTTTTTCTGCGCCAGCGGTTCGCCACCGGTCACACAGACGTAGCGAGGATGCCAGGGTGTGATTTTGTCGATGATCTGTTGCAGGCTCATTGGTTCGCCACCGGTAAAGGCATAAGCGGTGTCGCAGTACCGGCAGCGCAACGGGCAGCCGGTGAGTCGAATAAAGGCGGTCGGCAGTCCCGTCGTTGCAGCTTCACCCTGCAGGGAGTAGAAAATTTCAGTGACCCTGAGTGATGCGGGCGGCATGAGGTATCATAGTGGCAGCAGCCGGATAGCAGCGGCCATCAGCGGTTTTCCAGTTTCATTTTTTGCAGCCGGTTTTCGGCCAGACGGGCGGCAGTGGTGCCGGGATGTTGTTGTTTCAGTGCGGTCAGTATCTGACGGGCCTGGTCGGGTTGTTGCAGTTCGTAGTGAATGTAGCCGATTTTCAGCATGGCATCCGGTGCCTTTTGGGAGTCGGGATGGCTGCCTGTGACTTTTTGAAATTCGCTGAGGGCCTGGGTAAAGCGCCGTGTTACATAGTTTGCTTCGCCCAGCCAATAGCGGGCGTTGGCTGCATAGCGGCCATTGGGGTAGCGCAGCAAAAAGCCGTTGTAGGCTGTCATCGCTTCGTCGTATCGGCCGGATTTCAGCAAGTCAAAGGCTGTCTTGTAATCGGCCTGTTCCTGTGCCGGGTCTGCCGGGACCGGCTGGAGCGGCGCGACAATGCCTGCCGTCGGTGTACCTGTAATCGGTTGCAGCGGTCGGGGGGCGGTGGTTGTAATGCCTGTGCCCGGATAAGGATTTGCCGGGATGCCTGATGCCGGCGGAATCGGTTGAATCGGCCGCGGCACAACGGCGGTAATGCCTGTCCCCGGATAAGGATTTGCCGGAGTGCCTGATGCCGGCGGAATCGGCTGCACCGGTCGCGGGGCAACGGCGGTAACGCCTGTCCCCGGATAAGGAGCTGCCGGAGTAGTGCCTGATACCGGCGGAATCGGTTGAATCGGCCGCGGCGCAACGGTTGTAATGCCTGTCCCCGGATAAGGAGCTGCCGGAGTGCCTGATGCCGGCGGAATCGGCTGCACCGGTTGGGGAGTAACGGTTGTAATGCCTGTCCCCGGATAAGGATTTGCCGGAGTGCCTGATGCCGGTGGAACCGGCTGCACCGGTCGCGGGGCAACGGCGGTAATGCCTGTCCCCGGATAAGGGGGTGCCGAGGTATCTGGTATCGCTATATTGGCCGGATTGCCGGTAGCTTCCAGTGTGCTGATTCTTTGCTCGATGTCGATATACAGGTCATTCTGTTGGGCCTTGAGGCGCCTGTTTTCATAGGCCAGCCTTTCGACCTCGCCTCTTAGCTGGCGCATTTCTTCTTCTATCTGAGTCAACTGTTGCATCAGCTCCAGCATCTGCGACTGGGTCTGTGCGCTAACAGTCGCTGACGACAGCAGAGCTGCCGTCAGCAGAATGGTTGAAACCGCATGGTACATGTCTATTCGTACCGTATTTTCACCCGCCGATTCTTTGACCAGGCATTTTCGTTTTGTCCGACTGCGGCAGGACGCTCTTCTCCATAGCTGATGGTGCGAATCTGGCTGTCACGCGCACCGCTGCTGAGCAGTAAACGACGAACGGATATGGCGCGGCGCTCGCCCAGTGCAACATTGTACTCACGTGAACCGCGTTCATCCGCATGACCTTCCAGCACCACACGCTTGCTGCTGTCCGAAGCCAGCAGTTCGGCATGGGCGGCCACGATGGGGATAAATTCGGTCCTGACTTCGCTGCTGTCGTATTCAAAGTAAACCGTGCGAATGCTGTCCGGGCTGTTTTCCCGGTCTATCCGTATGCCATTGATGTAGCCAAGGTTGCTCACCGCCGAGGTTGTGGCTCTGCTGGCTGCCGGGGGCGTCACCTTTGCGGGTTCGCTGACCTCAGGCTCAGAGGCGGTTTTCATGGAATCCATGCCGCCACAGGCACCAAGCATCAGCGCCAGCGCGGGTATTATCAGATAGTTAAATGGTGTTTTCATAAGTTTTCCTCACAATTAAAGTTACTGGTTGTATGGCGACCACGCCGGCTCTCTGACATCGCCATCCTGAGAGGCGAGCCGTTGCTGGTATCGCCCATCGACCGACACGGCGGATAATACACCGATCCCCGCTCTGGTGGTAGCATATAATAATATCCTGCCATTGGGGGCAAAGCTGGGCGATTCGTCCAGAGAGCCGTCCGTCAGGATTTGCAGGTGGCCGGTGTCTGTTTCGAGCAGTGCAATGCGATAACGCTGGTCACGACCATGCACTATGGCGATGTATTTGCCGTCCGGCGAATAGACGCCCCCGGCATTGTAGTCGCCTTCGTAGGTCATTCGCTCGGCACGCCCGCCAAATGCCGGGATTTTATAGAGCTGTGCCTTGCCTCCACGATCCGAGGTGAACAGGATGTGGCTGCCATCCGGTGACCATTCCGGTTCGGTGTCTATGGCGGTGCTGGTGGTCAATCGGTCAAAACGCCGGGCTTCAATATCGAAGGTGTATATGTCGGGGTTGCCCTTGTGTGAGAGTGTCAGCGCCAGTCTGCGCCCATCGGGCGACCAGGCCGGTGCGCCGTTGATGCCGGCAAATGCGCTGATGCGCTCGCGCTGACCGGTCAGGATGTTCTGGATGTATATCTGTGCCCGCTGGCCCTCGAACGAGACGTAAGCCAGCTTTTGTCCATCAGGCGACCAGGCCGGCGACATCAGTGGTTGTGCGGAGCGAACGATTGACTGGGCGTTGTGGCCGTCCGCATCAGCAATGTACAGGTCGTAGGCCAGAGTCTGGCTGCCGGTCGAGGTTATGTAGGCGATGCGTGTGTTAAAGGCACCACGTTCGCCGGTCAGCGTTTCATATATGACATCTGAAATCTGGTTGGCCAGACGCCGAAAGGTGTCGCGACCGGCAGGATAACGAAAGCCGGCAAGCTGTTTTTCACTGGCCACATTCATCAGTTGTACCTGTACCTGATATTCTCCCGGTGCGGTTTCATGGATGTTGCCGACAATGAGATAATCGACATTGAGCAGCTTCCAGGCTCTGAAGTTGATTCCAATACCGGAGGTCGGCCGCGTCAGCATGTCCTGACGTTCAAGTGCTGTAAAACGACCGCTGCGTTCCAGATTGGATTCTATAATCAGGCTGATGTCCTGGGGCGGTTGCGGCTGTGTCCCCTGCCATCCGAATGGCACGACGGCAACGGATGTGGTGCCCTGCGCTCCCTGGGTGATTTCAATGGTCAGGCGGGAGGCAAGCGAGGTCAGGCTGGACAGCAGCAGCGTCGCTGATATGGTCAGTATAACGGTATGTTTTTTCATCCCTGTGGTGTCTCTTTGAGCAAACTGGCCGACAGTCTATAGATTGGTCGGTGAAAAATGAAAATTAAATTCACGAAAGGTGGTCTGAAACAGTCGGCTGCCGGCACTGGATGATGATACCGGCAGCGGAGATGCCCTATAGACGGCATCCTGTACGGAGCGGTCAAATACGACATCGCCACTGGAACGGGCAATCTGGACGGTCTGCACTTCGCCACTTGGCAGCAGGTGGACCGTCAGCAGGCATTCCATGCCCCGGCGGGCGGTCGGCGGGATTTTCCAGTTGTTTTGTACGTCGGCCTGAATCAGGGCGATGAGTTGTTGTACCTTTGACTGGTTTTCTTCGTCTTCCATGGCCTGAAGCAGTTCCTGTTCCACCGCTTTCTGACGACGTTCCTTTGCGAGCAGCGCCTGCCGTTTTTTTTCGGCCTCTGCTGCCAGTTTGCGCTGGCGGGCTTCCTCCTGTCGGCGCTTCTTTTCAGCCTCTTCGGCCAGTTTGCGCTGGCGGGCTGCTTCCTGTCGGCGCTTTTTTTCGGCCTCTTCTGCCAGCTTGCGCTGGCGGGCTGCTTCCTGTCGGCGCTTTTTTTCGGCAGCTATCTTTTTTTCCTTTTCCAGCCGGCGTTTTTCTTCCTGCTGTCTCTTTTGTTGTTCTTGTCGGCGTCTTTTTTCTGCTGCCCTGCGGGCCAGATCTTTTTCAATCCGCTCTCTTTCTACCGCCTGCGCCTTGACCGGTACCGGCGGCGGCGAAACCGGTTCGGGGCTGTGCCAGCCCATATTGAGGACAATGATTATCAGTACAGTGGCATGTACCAGGATCGCCAGTGTGACGGCAAGCGCATTGTTGTATATTTTATACAGTAGTTCCTTCATGGGTCGGTACTGGCAGGGTGCCGGTTTATTGGCTTTCGGTCATCAGGAATACTTTGTCTTTGCCCACTTTCTGCAATGTCACGAATACGGACAGCACTTCACCATAGCCAGCATCGGTATCACCTCCAACATAGACAGGCAGTGTCGGGTTGACACGCTGGAAGACTTCAACCTGGGCCCGCAGTTTGTCGATGCTGATCGGTTTTTCCGGGTTTTCTCCCGCCGTGGAATATATTTCTCCCGCCTTGTTGATGTTGATAATCAGCGGTTCGCCTTCGGTGTGACTGATGGCTACCGAGTCTGCCTGGGGCAGTTCAACTTCAACCCCATGTTGCAGCAGCGGCGCAGTCACCATAAAGATAATCAGCAGCACCAGCATCACGTCGATGTAGGGGACGACATTGATCTCTGAAATGGGACGTTTCCGAATGTGACGATGGGTGCGCATGGTGGTCAGTTCGAGGCGTGACGCTGCAACAGGGTGGATAGTTCTTCCATAAAGGTGTGGTAGCGGTTGGTCAGGCGCTCCACATCGTTGGAAAAGCGGTTGTAGGCGACCACGGCCGGAATGGCCGCGAATAGTCCCATGGCTGTCGCAATCAGGGCTTCGGCTATGCCCGGCGCTACACTGGCGAGGGTCGCTGTGTGCAGGCCGGCCAGCGAACGAAATGAGTTCATAATGCCCCATACGGTGCCGAACAGGCCAATGTAGGGGCTGGTGGAACCCACTGTGGCCAGAAAGGAGAGGTGGGTCTCCAGCATGTCGATCTCTCTCGATAGCGCAACACGCATGGCGCGCTCTGTACCGGCCATGGTCATCTCGGCCGGGTGTCCACGCTCTTTCAGTCGCATAAATTCTCCAAATCCAGCCTCAAAAATTCCGGCCAGACCGGTCGCCCGATAGCGGCGCCGGTGCGTTTTTTCATATAGCTGATTCAGGTCGTCGTCTTCCCAGAATTGCCGCTCAAAGAGGTTGGCCTGTCTGACGGCACTGCGCAGTTCTCCTTTTTTCCTGAAAATCATCGTCCAGGAAATTACTGACAGCAGCAGCAGCAGCAGCATGACAAGCTGTACCAGCAGGCTTGCATTGGACAGCAGATGAAGTATGGACAGGTCAGCCTGCATTACAGGTCTCCATGGCGTGTATTATGTTTCTCGGTATCGCCCTGGGCTTCAGCGTAGAAGCCCGCAAACAGGCGATTCTTGCAGTTGCCATTGTCAACACTGCATGTTCATTTTCCTGAACAACTGTTTGTTGAAATTCCAGACTGGCCTTTCTAACCTTATTGATACGGGTGGTCACTTTCAGAATGTCATTCAGTCTGGCCGGTAAAAGGTAGTCAACATTGATTGAGCGCACAGCAAAAAGGGTGTCCTGCCGAACCATCAGGTCATTCTGCCGGAAGCCAAGCTGGCATAGGGCTTCGGTCCGACCCCGCTCAAAAAATTTCAGGTAGTTCGCGTAATATACAACACCACCGGCATCGGTGTCTTCGTAATAGACGCGAACGGCTAAAGAAAATTCCATGGGTCTTATCTCCGTTACTCCGGCAGTTCTTCGCTCAAACCGTCCAGTGTCGGTTGTACCGCCTCAACTCGATTGGGCGCTTTCAGGCCCAGGTATTGCCAGGCATTGCTGGTGGCCATGCGTCCGCGCGGGGTGCGCATCAGAAAACCCTGCTGGATCAGGTAGGGTTCCAAAACGTCTTCTATGGTGCCGCGCTCTTCGCCAATCGCCGCCGCCAGACTTTCTACACCGACCGGGCCTCCATCAAATTTCTGCACAATGGTTTCAAGCAGTTTGCGGTCCATCATGTCAAAACCATTGGCATCGACATCCAGCATGTTGAGCGCCGCATCAGCGGTGTCCGATGTGATGCGACCGTCCGATCTGACCTGGGCATAGTCCCGTACCCGACGCAGCAGGCGGTTGGCAATGCGTGGCGTACCGCGTGATCTTCTGGCTATTTCAAGGGCACCGGCCTGATCGATCTGTAACCCAAGTATTGCACCGGAACGCTGTACAATCGCCGTCAGGTCATGTACATCGTAAAATTCCAGTCGCTGGACGATCCCGAAACGATCCCGCAGGGGGGAGGTCAGCAGGCCGGCCCGCGTCGTCGCACCCACCAGCGTGAACGGCGGTATATCGAGCTTGATGGAGCGCGCCGCCGGCCCCTCGCCAATCATTATGTCCAGTTGGTAGTCTTCCATGGCCGGGTACAGTATTTCTTCTACCACGGGACTCAGGCGATGAATTTCATCTACAAACAATACATCATTGGGCTCCAGGTTGGTCAGCAGTGCGGCCAGATCGCCCGCACGCTCCAGCACCGGCCCGGAGGTCTGACGCATATTGACGTTCATTTCATTGGCGATAATGTGCGCCAGAGTGGTCTTGCCCAGACCCGGCGGCCCAAAAATCAGTACATGGTCCAGCGCTTCCACTCGTTGCCGGGCCGCTTGTATGAATATGCCCATTTGATCGCTGACCGCCGGTTGGCCAACATATTCCTGTAGTCTCTGCGGGCGGATGGCCCGGTCTATTATTTCTTCTTCAGGTGCCTTGTCGTCGGCACTGATCAGTCGCTCCGTCATGCTGTAGCCGCCACTTCAGTCTATCGCCAGTGATTTCAATGCCGCTCTGCCATTACCGGCCAGACTGACTTCCGCTATGGCAACAGCAGACAGGCTTTTTTCCAGAGCAAGAATTTCCCGCCGCGGCGCAAAATATGCCTCAATGCCATATTTAAGGGTCAGTTCGGTCTTTTCCTTCCATGGGTCCCCGTATTTGATCCGACCGCGTATGAATGAGCCCTGTTCAGGCTGGCGCAGAACAATCTGGTTCGCCGTCGATATGCCCTGTTCGTCCTGTTCCAGTCGCACATAGACGCGCTCGTTTTCACGCAGCGCAGGTTCGCCACGGTAAAGACTGGACGGCAGGGTGCTGATATCGTATTGCAGGCGAGCATAGTCACCACGGAAGAGGCTGCGCGGATCAACCGGTGCGGCTTTCAGTTTAATGGTGTTGCCACTCCAGTGCGGTGCCACTGCACCCAGATATTCTCCGGCCAGTACAGCCGTTTGCATCAGGCAGGCGACCAGCAGCCCATAAATAGACTTTGCGGACTTCATGTCGTTTCCCGCCCGGCATGACGGGATTTCCAGTATCCCGCCACGGTCAGCAGTATCAGGGCAAAAACGGTGAACAGTACAGCAGTGCCGATGTAGTCGCCGATCAGGTCAATGTAACGCAGCAGCCCGGTCAGCATGATGGTCAGTATGCCGGTGTAGAAGTATCGGCTGATGCCGAGACGAAGGCCACGAATAATCAACCATATACCTGTAATAACCAGTAACAGGTTGTCCATGACCTGATACAGCCAGGCATGGCTGTCTTCACCAGATATGATAATCAGAGCGGCGACCGATGCCAGACCTGCAGCCGATACCCGGGTGATATTGAAAACGGTTTTGTCGGACCATGCCAGAATAATGCCGACAGCGCACAGGCCGAGCAGCATCAGTATCGTCGCTATCGGTGATCGCCAGTCTGCATCCAGCAGTTCACGCCATGGTCCGGCAAAGCTCATAATAAACAGCAGCAGTATAAAACTGCGCATCACCCACAGGGACAGCAGGGCGCCGTAAGCAGTGTGACCGGCATGCGCCGCCAGCCATTTTGTCAGGCCATGCAGGACAATAATGTAACCACCAATAAAGACGGCACCTTCCGCAGTAAGGTCAAGCCGGTACAGGCCATCAGCGAGCGAGGATAACCAGGATGCTGTATAGGTTCCTGTCAGACCCGTACCGATAATCAGCAGGGCAAAAAGCAGCAGGCTATGCCTGATTTTTATTAAAAACCAGGTGTTGGCCAGTAAAAACAGTGGGTAAAGCAGCGGGTAGTAGTGCAGCGAAGCCTCGACCAGAAACCAGATCATGGCCAGTATCATGGCCAGTATCATCAGTATGGTACTGCGGCTGATGAGGGCCACAGGCAGTACGCCAGTGGCCCACCATAAAATACCATCGGGATAGTGTTCACCCAGGTGGTAAAGCCGGGCAATCAGCATGATGGATGCCCCGTAAAGAATGCTGCCAGTCAGCAGCAGTGCCACAGCTTCACCGTGCCTGCCCTGCGCATATCGGTAAATACCCGCCAGATTGGTGAGCAGTGTCAGAATAATCAGGCCGATCATGCGGGCAGCGCGGGGTATGTCCTGCCAGTTTTCACCAATCACTACCAGAATCGAAAGCCCGAGGAATAGATAGCCCAGCCCGGACAGTACATAGTAGCCATAGGTATGCTGCGACCGTCCATGGTAATCGACACCGTATTCGGCACAGATCTGCTCGGCCTGCTCCTCGTCGATGATTTTTTTCTGGTGCCAGATCGAGACCTCATGTGCCAGATCGTGTTTTAGCAGTCGAATAAGCCGCATATTGATTGTCTCCGGGATTGTCTCCGGCTTATCG
The DNA here is from genome assembly GCA_022825085.1 of Gammaproteobacteria bacterium. Taxonomy (GTDB): domain Bacteria; phylum Pseudomonadota; class Gammaproteobacteria; order JAJDYQ01; family JAJDYQ01; genus JAJDYQ01. Next base: position 18,519 of record JAJDYQ010000080.1, on the reverse strand, counting down.
CCCCAGTTGTGCTTTCAGGGCTTCGCGAATCAGCTCTTCGCTGCCCATTTCTTCATTCGCCACGGCTTTCACCATTTTATCGGCATCGGCCCGCTTGTAACCCAGGGCGATCAGTGCGCTGACGGCATCATGCGCCGGGCTGGTCTTTTGGACGCCACCGGACTGACCGCCGACCGCAGTGGCCATGCCTTTGACTTCGCTCAGACGGTCCTGCATTTCGACAACCAGACGTTCGGCTGTCTTTTTGCCAATGCCCGGCAACCGGGTCAGGGCTGTGGCATCACGGCTTTGTACGTACAGCGTAAAGTCGGGCGCCGATATGCCGGATAGAATGGTCAGTGCCATTTTCGGCCCGACTCCGCTGACTTTAATCAGGCTGCGAAACAGTAAACGTTCATCTTCGGTGGCGAAACCAAACAGGATATGGGCATCATCCCGAATCGTCAGGTGCGTCAGAATCGATACTGTTTCACCCGGCTCGGGCAGCTCGAAAAAGGTGGACATCGGCGCTTCAACCTCGTAGCCCACTCCGCCCACATCTATCAGCAGCAACGGTGGCCGTTTGATAATCAATTTTCCGCTGAGACGGGCAATCATCGACGTTTTCTTTTGTGCGCCGTGGGACGTGAGGATTCGACAATGCGCCCCAGTGTACCGCCAATATGACCATGGGACAATGCTACTGCCAGGGCATCAGCTTCATCTGCTTGCAGATTTTGCTGGCAATTCAGCAGAACCCTGACCATGTGCTGGACCTGTTCCTTGGACGCATTGCCCTTGCCTACTACGGCCTGCTTGATGTGGCGCGGGGTGTATTCCGATACCGGCAGGCCCTGTGTTACGGCGGCCGCTATTGCCGCACCACGTGCCTGTCCGAGCTTCAGCGCCGAATCGGCATTGCGGTTCACAAATACCTTTTCAACGGCAACTGCCTCCGGCTGGTATTGATGTATCACCGAGGTAATCCCTTCAAAAACCAGTTTAAGCCGCTCCGGCAGGGTCTCTGCCTGCACCCTGATCGGTTTGCTGGCTATATATATGTTGCGCATACCATCCGAATCAATCACTCCACAGCCGGTCACTATGGAGCCGGGGTCAATCCCCAGTATCCTGACTTTTCGTTCTCTCTGACTCAAAGGCAAAACCATGCGGGATGATTGCCGAAGCGAGGCACAAATCGCAGGCAATGTGAGGGAAAAACCCGCCGCTTCAAGTCATGGCTCCCAGGGCTTCGTCTGGAATGTCAGCATTTGAGTAAACTTCCGATACATCATCCAAATCCTCCAGATCATCTATCATCCGCATCAGTTTTCCACCGGTTTCTGCGTCCACTTCCGTCAGTGTTTCGGCACGCATGGTCACTTCTGAGGCTACCGGCAACAGTCCGGCCGAGTTCATGGCTTCAACAACTGCCTGATATTGTTCGGGCGTGGTCAAAATATCAATAGAGCCATCGTCATTGACGACGACATCATCGGCATCGGCTTCCAGAGCCGCTTCCGTGAGCTTGTCTTCGTCTGTTCCGGGTGCGTAACTCAGGATGCCGACTTTGTTGAACATATAGGATACCGAACCGTCTGTGCCCAGATTGCCACCCATTCTGGTGAAGGCATGACGGACTTCAGCAACCGTGCGATTGCGGTTGTCTGTCAGGCAGTCCACCAGCACCGCAATACCACCGGGACCATAACCTTCGTAACGAACTTCTTCATAGTGCGCTCCTCCCGTCTCTCCGGCACCGCGCCTGCATGCCCTTTCGATTGTGTCCTTCGGCATATTGGCCGCCAGCCCTTTGTCCACTGCCAGCCGCAGCCGGGGATGCGCACCCGGGTCAGAAGTCCGACCTTCCCGCGCCGCCACGGTCATTTCACGGATAAGTTTCGTCCAGAGCTTGCCACGCTTTTTATCGTTGGCTGCTTTTTTGTGCTTGATGTTGGCCCATTTGCTGTGCCCTGCCATGCTTCATTCCTGAGTAACTGTCGATATGACCCGATTTTAGCAGGATGTAACCTGCAAAACCCGTGCGATGTGTTGAGAATCAGTGCTGGCTGTGGACGCCCGAACCATTGCCCATTTTCATGTTGAAGCATCATCCGCTTCTGCTGTCCAGAGAAAACTATCCCGGCACGGTGAATGTCTGATATGCTGCATATTACCTGATATGTTTTTTGCCTATGGATTCTTCGCGGCTAAATATCCATTTATTGTCCGATATTCAGAGCTCACCAACACCATTTCATGCGGTTAGTGTCATGTCTCGATTGTTGCTCGAGCAGGGCTTTAAGCGTTTGCAGGAGCAGGATGACTGGGGGAAGCTCGATGGTCACTATTTCGTTACCCGGAATGCCTCTTCAATCATTGCCTTTCAAACCACACCGGAAGACATTGAAAACAACGGCATTCATCTGGCAGGCGCACATACCGACAGCCCATGCCTGAAAGTAAAGCCGAATCCGGTTATCAATAAACAGGGCTATGTGCAGCTTGGCGTCGAAGTTTATGGCGGCGCACTGCTTAATCCCTGGTTTGATCGTGACCTGTCACTTGCAGGCAGGGTGACATTCCGAAATAAAGACGGCGCAATACAGTCGGTTCTCATTGACTTTCAGCGATCTGTTGCAGTGATACCGAGCCTGGCGATTCATCTCGACCCCAATGCGAATCAGAAAAGAAGCATTAATGCCCAAACGGATATAGTTCCTGTATTGCTACAGCAGGATAAGGACGAAAAGAAAGATTTTCACCTCATATTGCAGGATCAAATTCAGGCTCAACATGGAAATATCTCAGTCGATAAAGTGCTGGATTATGAGCTGTCCCTGTACGATGCACAGGCACCGTCTGTCATCGGCCTCCATGAGGATTTCATTTCGGGCGCACGGCTGGATAATCTTTTAAGTTGTTTTATCGGGCTTCGGGCATTTCTGGATGCGGACACGGGCCCGGCAAGTCTGCTTGTATGCAACGACCATGAAGAGGTTGGCAGCATCTCAAGCAGTGGGGCACAGGGACCTTTTCTCAGGTCGGTGCTGCAGCGGCTGGCGGGGCCCGGCGAACAGTTATCTCGATTGATTGATCGTTCCATGATGGTTTCCTGCGATAATGCACATGGTATCCATCCAAACTATAGCCACAGGCATGACAGCAACCACGGGCCGATGCTCAACAAGGGGCCGGTTATCAAGATCAATGCCAATCAAAGGTATGCGTCTAACTCGGAAACAGGTGCGTATTTTCGCCAGTTATGTGAGGAAACCAATGTCCCCGTTCAGGATTTTGTGATGCGCAACGATATGAGGTGTGGAAGTACGATAGGACCCATTACAGCGGCCGAAATCGGCGTAAAAACTGTCGATGTCGGAATACCTCAACTGGCCATGCATTCCATCAGGGAAACCTGTGGCAGTCGGGATACATTTTATCTGTACAGGGTGCTCAGGCATTATTTTTCGACTGTCTGTTGACGGCATCATATACATATATAATACGAACAAAGGTACGGAGCAAAGTCATGCCGATCATGTTAAAGACGGATACCAGGGCAGAGGCCGATTTTCAGATATGCGTTGTCGATAATCGCGGTGACGCGGATCTGTTTGTCGCCAGAGTCGGAACACGCGCCGAGGCCAGAAATCCGGCTTACTGGTTTTATACCGATACTCGTGCAGACGCTGATCATGTCGTACACATCGTTGAAAACCGGGGCAGCTCTCATCTCAATATCTGTTATGTGGAGTCCCGTGGCGAGGCCGGATGGCGCGTCGTCGATCATCCTCTGAAAGATATTCTTTAACGACAAGAGTTCTGGACAGGAGGCAGCCAATCGTCCAGATCAGCCCGGTCGGGCAGCATCTCCGCTCGATATCGATGGTCGGATATTCCTGCGAGCGAATCTCGCTGCCCTGAAAGCCATAGAACGGTATCAGAACCTTGACTTGTACGCCGATATCAGCCGGAACCGGTCAATCCTCGAATTGACCACAAAATAGTCGGCTGCTCTGCAATTTTTTCCTGTTATTTTAGATAAATATCCTGAAAGTTACGTTATACTGCGCTTGCGGGTGCTGAACTATAAAACCGCATACGTTTATTTTTTTGTGAGGTTGCTATGCCCAGCGGTACAGTAAAGTGGTTTAACAATTCAAAGGGGTTTGGCTTTATCGAACCCAAAGAAGGTGGAGATGATATCTTTGTTCATTATTCGGTCATCCGGGGCGATGGCTTCAAAACTCTGAGGGAGGGGCAGGAAGTCAGCTACGAGGCGGAATCAGGGCCCAAGGGTATGCAGGCGACTAGCGTCACTGAACCCCGATAGCCAGTGTCGGGCAAACTCTGTTCCCTGTGCAGGGTTTGTCCGTTCACATCGTTAATGCTGATTCAGGATCGCTTTCAGATTCGCGATATTGGCCCGGCCAGCTTCCTTTTTCACTTCCGGTGGTTCTTCACCAGCAAGTTGAATATGTTCTTCAGGGAGTTCTGCCAAAAAGCGGCTGGGCTGGCAGCTTAAATCCTCTCCATAACGGCGGCGCTTGCGGGCATGGCTGATAGTCAGGTGTCTCTGCGCACGGGTCATCCCAACATAAGCCAGACGCCTTTCTTCTTCGATATTTTCTTCATCAATACTACTCTGGTGCGGCAGCAGGCCTTCTTCAAAACCAATCAGGTAAACATGCCGGAACTCCAACCCCTTGGCAGCATGCAGGGTCATCAGATTGATCATGTCATCGGCATCCTGGCCACCATCCTTGTCCAGCATGTCCAGAAGTGCCATTCTGGCAATGGCATCATTAAGGTCAAGGTTGCTGTCTTCATACATACGCTTGAACCAGCTTATGAGTTCCTCGATATTTTCACAGCGCCGATCTGCTGCGGCCTGATCCCTGCTGATCTCGCGGAGCCAGTCGGCATAATGAATTTCTCCGGTCAGGAAACGCACTGCACTATCTGGAGATTCGCTTTGTGCGCAGGTTTTTATCTCCCGGATAAGGCTTGCGAAGTACTCCAGACGCGCAATAACCCGCTTATCGAGCACCGAGTGCAGATTCATTTCCTGACTGGCCACAAACAGTGAGACTCCACGTTCCTTCGCATACAGGCCAAGTTTTTCCAGAGTTGCCACACCGATCTGTCGGCGTGGGACATTAATAATTCGCAGAAATGCCGCATCGTCATCCGGATTGGTGACGAGCCGCAGATAGGCCAGAATATCCTTTACTTCGGTACGCTCAAAAAAGGACTGGCCACCGCTGATTCTGTACGCCAGCCTGTTCAGCCTCAGCACTTTTTCCAGCGGACGGGACTGGTAGTTGCCTCGGTAAAGAATGGCGATATCGCCGAGCTTTATACGGCGTTTGAAACGTTGCGTGACGATATTGGAAACAACAATCTCGGCTTCATCCTCCGGTCCGCCGCAGGCCAGAATACGAACCGGTTCACCTGCCCCGCAGTCGCACCACAGATTCTTCTCGAAGGTACGGGGATTATTGGCAATCAGATGGTTCGCACAGGACAGAATATGGCCTGTAGAACGGTAGTTCTGCTCCAGCTTGACGACCTTCAATTCAGGAAAGTCCTGTCTGAGCCTGTCCAGGTTTTCCGGGTGTGCGCCACGCCAGGCATAGATGGACTGGTCATCATCTCCAACGACAGTCAGCCCATGGCGCCCACCCATAATAAGCCTCAGAAATTCATACTGGGCTGCATTGGTGTCTTGATATTCATCCACCAGCAGGCAGGTAATACGGGAGCGCCAGCGCTGGTGTATGTCGGCATGTTCGCGCAGCAACATTAATGGAAGACTGATGAGGTCATCGAAATCAACTGCATTATAGGTCCTCAACTGGCGTTGATAGGCCAGAAATAATTTTGCAGCCGAAGCGTTCAGATCGGTTTCAGCTATCTGAATAGCCTCCTCCGGTGCGATATTGTCATTTTTCCAGACAGAAATCCGCCGGCGACGTTCATGAATATCTTCCTCCCGACCATCACCCTTCATAAGTTCCTTGATCACCTTGAGTGAGTCGTCATTATCGAAAATGGTAAAGCCGGGCTTGAGTCCGGCTGCTGCCAGCTCTGTCCGCAATATTTTTAATCCCAGACTGTGGAATGTCGAAACAGTCAGTCCTCTGGTACCGTCTGGCAGCATTTTACCCACACGGGCTTCCATTTCGCGTGCCGCCTTGTTGGTAAAGGTCACGGCAACGATCTGTTCGGCAGGAATTGATTTCTGGTTGATCAGGTAAGCAATTTTATGGGTAATGACCCGCGTTTTACCACTGCCGGCCCCGGCCAGAACCAGCGCCGGCCTGTCACATAACCGAACTGCGGCCTTCTGTTCGGGATTCAGTCCGGTATATGTACAGGTGGCTGCCATCAGGCAGCGGATTTTGACACAGATCAGCAACCCTGAAAAAGGGGATTATTAATTTTATCTGGAACGATCAGTACTCCCTCCATCGCCTCTGGTTTGGATATTTTCAGCAGTGCCTCGCTCAGGCCATGAAAATGATATTTCCCAACTGTTATCTGCTGTTCAAAGATCGTGAGCTAAACAGTGAGCCCAGGTAGATGATGTCAATGCGTTCATCATTCATCCCCATAAAATATTTTCTAAAGCAGAAAACATAATCCAATCAACCCATCAGTATATTGTAATGCTGGAAAATGCTGAAATAGCTTTAGCATAAAGTTGTGTCATCTGTCCGCATTTTGTGGCAGATTAGGGGTTCTATTAACGGTTATGTGTAAAAGGAACAACAATGATCTTCTCAATATCAAGCAAATTAGATAAAGCCAGTAAAATAACTGAAAGCAGCTTTACTGAGTTAGATATCTGGGAGCGCCAGCATATTGAAGAGTGGATTCGCACAAATCCAGAAATGCTTGGCGAAGATCTTCTGATTGTCAGTGTCGAGTTTGACCGGTTCTCAAGTAGTAGAGACCGCCTGGATGTTCTGGCACTTGACAGGTCTGGTAACTTGGTTGTTATTGAGTTAAAGCGTGACTCTGTGGCTGGGTATGCAGATTTACAGGCCATACGTTACGCGGCTATGGTTTCATCCATGACGGTAGAGGTATTAATACCGTATTACATTACTTATCGAAAAAGGTATGACGAGGAAATTCTTTCGGAAGGCGAGGCACAGGATCAAATAGTCCAATTTGTGGAGTCCGATTCATTCTCGGAGCTTTCCAACAAGCCACGTATTATTTTATGTTCTGAGGGTTTTTCTCAAGAAATAACAGCAACAGTGCTTTGGTTGAGAGAGTCAGATATTGATATTAGCTGTGTAAAAATCACACCTTACGAAGTGGATGAAAAGGTTATCATCGTTCCAAAAGTAGTAATCCCTCTTGAAGAAGCCAAACAGTATCTAATCGACATAAAAAGAAAGGAAAAAATTAAAGAGCAATCAGGCAGAAAATCTCGATCAGTAACAATGAAAATACTTATTGAGAACGAACTTATTCATAAGGGGGATAAAATCTATTTAAAAAATGGTCTCCCCCCATATTTGCAGTATGAAGAAGGAGAGCCATTATTTGAGGCAGAAATAACAGGGAAACTGGGACAAAGCGATGCAGTTAGATGGGCTAAAGATGGTGAAGAATACTCAATAACTGCTTTAACAAAGAAAATTTTCAAAGATGAGGATCCTGATAAAAAAAGCCGTCACGTTCTAAATGGTAATAAGTACTGGATAAATGATGCTGGAAAGTCCTTATTGGAAGTAGCTGAGGAGTATCTTGCAAAAAACATATAACAAGGCACTCGTTCGGACGCAAACTATGCTGCGCTTCGTTTGCACCACACAGCTTGCATGTCAGCTCTAAGAGAGGAAGAATATGATCCCATTAGAAACATGGGTTGCATACACAGGGGCGTGCGTTCTCATTATTCTTGCGCCCGGACCCGATAATATTCTTGCTATAAGCCGAGGTATCAGTCAGGGGCGTTTTGCTGCACTTGTGTCCAGTGCCGGAGCTGGTCTTGGTCTGCTAGTACACGTTGCAGCCACAATACTTGGATTGGCGGCTGTCATTCAAACCTCTGAAGTTGCATTTGGAATCGTAAAGATAATCGGTGCCACCTACCTCATCTGGCTCGGCATTAAAGCCATTTGCTCTAAGGATTTAGTGACATTCTCTACCAATGGTGAAACTGCCATTCAAACTGTATTCACCAGCGGCTTCCTAACCAATGTTTTGAATCCAAAGCCAGCATTTTTCATACTGGCGTTCCTTCCCCAGTTTGTATCACCTGCGAATGGTCTGGTAACGCTACAAATGGCGATGCTTGGCACCTGGTTTGCTCTTCTGGCCTTCGCCATTTTCGGAGTACTGGGCGCTTTCTCATCGGTACTTGCGCACTGGCTGGAAAACCACCCTAAGGCTATCCACAGCTTGAACTATGGCGCTGGTCTTACATTCATTATGGCTGGTGTATCTGTTGCGTTGCTTGAGAACAGAAAGTAAGAGCTAACAAACGCCATGCACCTAGACGGTAAAAAGTGCCGCTCCTGTCGTCACTCTGCTTTTGGTATCAGGCGAGCTTGAGGGTTAGATTTCTCCATAATAAGCTGTCGTAGCAGGCTTGGCAGAATGACGGGCGTGAAGGCTTGACAGGAGCAGCAATTTGGTGATCCGAATCAGCATGGACCGAAACCCATCAAGTATTAAAACTTCATGGCTGGAAATATAAGGTTGCACATATCTGGGATAACGGTAATGGGCCATGCTCCTCAAAGGATAAAAAATGAGAGGATGAAAAACAGTAGTGCTGGCTGATGCAGAGCATGAGAAATGGCACAAAGATATTCAACAATGAGCCACTGCATATCATTGCCTTAAAAAATATCAATCAGGCTGTATTTGGGGTATGGTGCGCCATCTATGGACTGGCTACAGCTTATAATCCTGTCTTTGATGCAGGGCATTACCGAGTTTCTTCCTGTTTCAAGTTCGGCCCATCTTATTCTCGTGCCGCATTTTTCGGACTGGCCGGATCAGGGGCTGGCTTTTGATGTCGCGGTGCATCTGGGGACATTGCTTGCGGTTGTTTTATATTTCCGCCGACAACTCGGTTCCATGTCTCTTTCGTGTCTGTCGGCTGTCACGGTCAGGCATGTTAATCAGGAGAGCAGGCTGGTCGGTCTTATAGCACTGGCTACCCTGCCCGTGATTATCGCAGGGGCGATATTTCACGACGACATTGCCTCCCGACTGAGAAGTCCTTTGGTTATTGCCTTTGCAACCATTATCTTTGGGCTGGCCCTGCTGTGGGCCAATCGCACAAGGCCCGATGCCCGCGATGAATATCAAATCAGTATAAAGGTTGCTTTGATGATAGGGCTGGCTCAGGTGCTGGCCTTGATACCCGGAACTTCCAGATCCGGCATCACCATGACAGCAGCCATTCTGCTCGGAATGTCGCAGACTGCCGCTGCACGCTTTTCATTTTTACTGGCTATCCCGGTAATTTTGGCCAGCACCCTTTTTGAGGTCGTTGGTCTGGTTCGACAGCCTGAAGCCGTTGAATGGTGGATACTGCTGGCAGGAGTACTATTGTCGGGCATCAGCGCCCTGCTCTGCATTCACCTGTTTTTGCGCTTTATCGAACGTGTTGGTTTCACACCCTTTGTTATTTATCGTCTGATACTCGGCCTCATCCTGCTGGCTGTAGTATAATGTGTGCGTGAGCATCCGAATTATCATTACTGGCGGTGCCGGCTTTATCGGTTCGAATCTGGTACGCCATGTCTTCGACAATACCAGTTATCATATTGTAGTGATCGATAAACTGACCTATGCCGGTAGTACGGAGAGTATTGCTGACTTGCTGGAGTCTGATCGGGTCGAACTGGAGCAGTGCGATATTGCGGACAGGGCGGCCATGACCAGGGTATTTGAACGGTGTATGCCCGATTATCTGATCAATCTGGCGGCTGAAACACATGTTGATCGATCTATCGACGATGCAGAATCCTTTATGCAGTCCAATATAATCGGCGTTTATGTGCTATTGGAGTTGTGCAGGCAAAGGGTTCGGGAAAACCCCGGATTCAGAGCCGTTCATGTTTCAACTGATGAAGTGTATGGTTCTCTGGGCACTGAAGGCTGTTTCAGTGAAACCACGCCTTACGCACCTAATTCTCCTTATGCAGCTTCCAAGGCATCCGCGGATCATCTGGTCAGGGCCTGGGTAAAAACCTATGGTACTCCAGTCATGGTGACGAACTGCTCGAATAATTATGGCCCCCGCCAATACCCGGAAAAGTTAATTCCACTCATGGTGTTGAATGCCCTGGAGGCCGCGGAACTGCCTGTTTATGGCGATGGCCTGCAGATACGGGACTGGCTTTATGTGGAGGACCACTGTCACGGCATCCTGAAAGTGCTGCATGAAGGCGAATCAGGCAGGCACTATAATATCGGCGGCAACAATGAATATACAAATATCGATATCGTTAAACGGTTATGCACAGAAGTGGAAAAACATTGTCCGGCTGCCGGCAACAAGGCCATGAAGAAAAGGGGGTGCTCTTCATATCAGAATCTGATTACCTTTGTCGAAGATCGTCCCGGACATGACAGGCGATATGCCATTGATGCCAGCCGGATCCGAAACGAATTGGGATGGAGTCCCGTCCACGATATGGCTGACGGAATCGCAAAAACCGTAGCATGGTACATACAACACCCCGACTGGTGCCAGGCTGTAACAAAAGGCCGGTATGCGCGTCAGCGTCTGGGCATCGTCGGTTAGTCTGCCATGAAAGGCATCATTCTGGCCGGTGGTTCAGGCTCTCGTCTTTATCCCATCACGCTCGGCATCAGCAAGCAGTTGATGCCTATCTATGATAAGCCCATGATTTACTATCCCCTTTCCGTCCTTATGCTGGCCGGAATACGGGATGTGCTGTTTATTACAACACCTGAAGATCAGTTGCAGTTTCAGCGTTTATTAGGTGATGGGGCACGTATTGGCATGAGTTTTGAGTATGCCGCACAACCCCGACCGGATGGGCTGGCGCAGGCTTTTTTGATCGGTCGCAGGTTTATCGGCGAAAGCACCGCTGCACTGGCACTGGGAGACAATATATTCTTTGGTGACGGTCTGTCTGCTACGTTGCAGCGTGCGGGCAGCAGAGCATCCGGGGCGACCGTATTCGGATACCATGTCAGTGACCCCCAGCGATATGGTGTGGTTGAGTTTGGTGAGGATGGTAAAGCTGTCAGTATTGAGGAGAAGCCGGACAAACCCCGTTCACAATATGCCGTAACCGGACTTTACTTCTATGACAGCGATGTCGTCGATATTGCCGCAGAGGTCAAACCTTCTCCACGTGGTGAACTGGAGATTACCGACATCAATAATGCCTATTTGCAGAGAGGCGATCTGCATGTGGAAAAACTGGGGCGCGGCACAGCCTGGCTGGACACCGGCACTAACGAATCAATGATGCAGGCATCCGGTTTTATCCAGGCTCTGCAGGAGCGTCAGGGGCTGATGGTTGGCTGCATTGAGGAGATTGCCTGGAGGGAAGGGTATATTGATGACGGTGAACTTGAGGTGATAGCAAAGACCATGAATAAAAATCGTTACGGGCAGTATCTGTTACAGCGATTACAGGAGTAAACCTCATGCAGGTCAAATAACCCGGAGTGCTGACCATTAAAAAGGCCAGTGCTACTTTCCCGACCCGGAAAGAATCTCTCTGACCTTCTCGAACTCGTCTCTGATGCTGTGGATCAGTTCATCCTGACCTGACAGTTTTCCCTTTTGGATGCTGCCTTCCAGTTCCTGAAAATATTCAGCAAGGGTCTCTGCTCCACATGCAAGGCTATGTTGTTTGAGGCGTCTGGCCGTTGATTGCAAAGATTCAACAGGTTCTTCAAATGATGTTTCGTCCGCTTTGCGACCAGTATTGATGCTTTCATGTACAATCTGTTTTTGCTCAATGACATCGATTAACTGCCTGAAATCATCCCCGATCAGATCATGCAGCGCCTTGCTTTTGTTTTCTGGTTTCGAGTCCGTCATGTCAGGATTATAACCGAGGCTGCCCCGTGTTTCCGAATATCCGTAACCGCTGAATATATTATTTAATATTTGGATTTTCAAAGTTGGAAAAGGCAGCTTTTCCCTGCTAATCTGAACCCCGTTTTTGAGACATGAGTAACACCGATGTGTGAGCAACATACAAGTTCCGGCCTGCGCTATAAAGATCTTGTCACCGGAGATGGTCTTGAGTGCGAGGGACGGGGAGACACCGTCAAGGTACATTACACCGGCTGGCTGGAAGACGGCACCAAGTTTGATTCCAGTTTCGACAGGAATGAGGTTTTTTCATTCCCCGTTGATGTTGGATATGTCATTAAGGGCTGGGACGAAGGCATCAAAGGTATGAAGATCGGTGGCAAACGACGGCTTATTGTGCCTTCCGGGCTTGGTTACGGCTCACATGGTGTCGGCGATGTCATCCCGCCCGACGCCACACTGGTCTTTGAGCTGGAGCTGCTGGATATCTCGCGTTGAAAATGACATGGGGGACAATCATATATTGTTCGGTAACAAACCAGCATTACCGTTCAGCCTCATCGGAGTTTCGCCATGGTCGCTATCATGGACACTGGCGAAACAGGGGATTTACATTTGTAAATCATGAACCAGTTCGGAAAACCGGCTTACAGTAAGACCCTGGCTGTGGCTCAGCCGTCGCCTCCAGATTCTCGCGCCGGGAATTCCCTGAAACAGACCTGGAAGGTGACGGGTGATTCGGTGCAGGTTCGTGCCATTTGACACCTCCTCCTGCATATAAGGTATCAGGTTCTTCAGCACCTCTCTTCTGCTTATTGGGCGGTGGTCACAGCCATAAAACCGCTGATCAACTCTGGACAGCATGTAAATATTGCTATAGGCCTCTCGCCCCACCATAACACCATCGACATGGTTCAACAGTCGATGACATTCATCGAGGGTGCTGATTCCTCCGTTTATGATAATTTCCAGATCGGGGCACGCATTTTTCAGCCGATATACTTTCTCGTATTGCAGGGGTGGGACTTCACGATTCTCCTTGGGACTCAGCCCCTGTAGCCAGGCTTTGCGCGCATGAACGATAAATGTTTTACAGCCGCCCCCGGCAACTGTTTTGATAAATTCCAGCAGAGTCTCGTCACTGTCCATGTCATCAATACCGATACGGTGCTTGACGGTGACCGGGATATCAACCACCTGCTGCATGGCGTTGACACATTCGGCCACCAGCGAGGGTTTTGCCATCAGGCAGACACCAAATATGCCGCTCTGTGCGCGATCACTTGGGCATCCGACATTCAGGTTGATTTCATCGTAGCCATAATCCGCGGCAATATGCGCACATTCTCGCAGTTCTCCTGGGTCACTGCCGCCCAGTTGCAGGGCGACCGGGTGCTCCTGCGGATCATATTGCAGTCGATAAGGGGTATCGCCTTTCAGTATGGCTCCGGTAGTTATCATTTCCGTATAAAGCAGGGCATGTCTGGTCAGCAGCCTTACGAAATAGCGGTAGTGCCGGTCTGTTCTATCCAGCATGGGCGCAATACAAAATGTTCTGTCGGTATCACTCATGCAACACAGGGGAATAATATGGATGGTCTGACATATTCCAGCAGCATCTCCCGCATCGTGTTGCGCATGTCCTGTTCGCGTGACTCGCCGTATGACACTATCCCGTCATGCCTTTCCATATTGAATGCAAAAAGCCTTTCTTTCGGGTACAACCCTGTCATTCGGTTGTAAAAATTCTCTGGCATACGGAACGCACCGAAGCTGATGGAGTGTATGTTATCGATGTTAATGACGCTGAAAAGCTGCTGCAAAAGCCCTCGATATTGCTGCTCAAAATCCTCAATGTCGATCAAAGGGTCAAGCCGCAGGCCAATCGGCCAGCCCCGTTGTTGCAGCTTGTCAATGGCATTCAGGCGCTGCTGAATTGCGGGAACTCCATGCTCAAGAGCTTTCGATATGTCTTCGGGTGTAAAGCTGAATGCCACAATACACTGAGGCCAGGGTTCCAAAGCCAGCAGACTGCGCACCTGAGTGCTTTTGGTTCTAAGCTCCAGCCAGATATTGGAGATATTTCTCAAATCGTTTATGAAGGTCTCGGCAAACAGGGAAAGCGGTTCCAGGGCCAAGCTGTCTCCATCATATCCAGAAAAGAAATGCACGGCTTCATCATGGTGGCTCAGGGCCTGTTGTCGAATATGATGGATGAAGTCTTCGTAGTTGACAAATAATACCGAGCAGGCCGATTGATACATGCCTTGCAAAAAACAATATCGACAGTCATATATGCAGTTCAGCATGTGTGAGAAGTAGTAGTTGTGCCGGGCACCGATATGGTAACCCGCCGGTGCAGGCAGAATTTTTTTGCCCTGTTTTTCTGCCAGTATCAGGGCCGGCTGCTTTTTCTGCAGCCTGAAATTTTGTGCCTTGAGATTCAGTAACTCACCGTAATGCCTGCATTCGATCACCGTTCGCCCCCTGAAATGTTGCAGGATTTTCCGGGTGCGAGGATGATCGCAGACGGCCTCCTCGACATAGATCGTGGAAAACATCCTAGAGCCTTACCGGCAAATTGTTCAAGTGGCCATCCAGCCATCGCATGAAGGCTTTGCCCGAATCGATCCAGGCAGGAATCGTATCGATCAGTTCTTCGTCAGGCTGTAATGCCTGATGACGCTGCAACAAACGGGCGAGCTGTTGCTGCTGGTATTTTGTAAAATGCCATTGCTGCGTAAGCTGTGAAAATGTCGCACCGGTATTATCCATCAATTCTGCACGGTATTGCCCAAGATCACTGGCAAGGCCGGTAACAGCCTCCGTGTGCGGGGCCAGCAGTGACTCGACTTCGGAATCTTTCATTCGTCCGGCAGGTTTGAGCGTATTATCCGATATGACCTTAATCGATTGACAAAGCTCTATGGTGGTAAATCGTATGGCTGCCTGCATAAAGGCACTGGCCTCCATATCGACCATACACTTTTCAGGGTAGTTTTCAGTCGGTCGGTCCAGTGTCAGCAGGCAGTCACTGCCGAGCGGTGTATCGACAAGTTGTGGTGGGTAGTAACGATGTTGCGTTGCATGGTCCTCGATACGATTGGCGATATAACATTCTCCGATTGAGCAGGCAGTGTGTCCTGCCATGCCGATATTCAGCATGACCGGACTGGATACATTCAGCATGCCGCAGGCCCAGCCAATCGCGGATGCCGTGTTGGTTTTACCAATACCGGATTCGATCAGAAATATGTTATCCGCACGAAAGCAGGCAAAGGCATTCATATCGTGTTGCCGCTTTAGTGAGAAATGATTGATCAATGCACGGGCCTCTCCATGCAAAGCCGTGTGGATGATTAACATGCCCTCGCCTGCTCGGCCGTCAGACCGGTGCGCCCTGCGATATATTGTTGCAACTGCCGCTGATAGCGCAGCACTTCGGCTGATTTGCCGCGCTTTTGTGCGCCATTGATATAAATGCGTGTTTTCTTAATCAGCATGTCCAGGGTAAGCTGCCTGTTGATCAGACTCAGACTGCCACTGTGCAGAATGTTGTCCATCGCCTGTATCCGAAAGCGATCCATGGCCCGGTATTGGCGGGAGAGCTGATCGTCATGCCCCCCGTATTTGATAATCAGAGGCTCGTCTGTATAAAGCACCGGATACGCCGAACAAATGCGCAGCCACAGGTCATAATCTTCGCAGGCCGGCAGCCGGGTATCGAATGTCCCAACTGCTGTGAAGATATCGCGATGAATCATGACGGTCGAGGGCGAGATAACACACAGAGACAAACAGTGTGGGTATATCCAGCCCCCCTGCTTTTGGTGCTTTTTCATTGGATTGACCCGCTTGCCGTTACGCATCCAGATTTCCTCGCCGTGGCATAATCGATATTGGGGGTGTGCATTGATGAGCCGAAGCTGCGACTCAAGTTTATGGGGCAACCACTCGTCATCGTCATCCAGAAAAGCCAGCCATTCGCATGAAGCCTGTTGAATAGCGGCATTGCGGGCGGCACTGACTCCCTGATGAGCCCGGTACAAAACCATTATTTTTTTCGGCAGTCCGGTCAGATAGTCGTGAGTGGTATCGCCGGAGCCATCATCCACAATAATGATTTCATCGGCAGGACGGGTCTGATGGCGCACCGAGTCAACCGCACGAGGCAACAGCCGGGCACGATTATACGTTGTAATGATGGCGGATACGGTGGTCATTTTGGAAAACGCCGTATCCCGGATTCAGTCGCCACGCCATGCAGGGCAACATCCCAGGGATTGGTGGGAAATTCGACCCGCTGCATATCCAGCGCGACCGCCCATAGGGCCGGACGGGCCAGAACCGGATGGCGGCGAATAAAACTGAAAGTGCGATCATAAAAACCACCCCCCATTCCCAGCCTTTCGCCGTTTGACCCGAAGGCCAGTAGTGGCGTGATAACCATATCGAGCCGGCGCACCGGAATATGCCTTTTGAACGGCAGGTCAGGCTCAGGAATGCCAAACCGATTGGCCCTCAGCACGGATTGCGGGGTAAAGGCATGAAAAACCATTTTATGGAACGGCCTGGGTAAAATTCTGGGCAAATAAACCCGCCTGTTCGTTGCCCAGCAGATTTCAGCCAGAGGCAGCAGGCTGATTTCATGCCTGACCGGGAAGAACAGGCCTATATGTTTGCAGCGAAGAAACTCCGGCGTACCGGCAAAGTGTTCGATTGCCTGCCCGGTCAGCGTGGCTCTATCGGATGCGCCCAATGCCGACATATCCCGGCGTATCCGACGGCGTATGGCATGGGTATCCTGGGCAGGGGTTCGCGTGACCATAGGCCTGGAATCAGATAACAGTATCCGGGAAGCATATCAGGCGTCCTCCGCTTGGCCGCCGCAGGGAATGCACCCTTGAACCTGAGTTCAAGTGGTGACATGCGAGAGACCCGCAGGCTTTCCTCTAATATCGAGGACATGCACAAAGGCCCCGCAGCATCGCCTCCGTAATCGGAGATTAAGGCTCAAGAGATCGCACCAAGCTGACAAACCTCGCAGAGGACATGACCAGAGTAACAAAAAGAATGAATAACAGGAAGCAAAATCTGCGAAACTATTGGTGCGTTCAGCATCCATGATGCCTTGATCGTTGTTTGCTGAAGCCTGTATCTGATCGAAAAGCAACTGATCCGCATGGGTGAAGTCCATGCCAAAACGCTCATTGAGGTGATCAATCCGGTTCAGGTGATATGGGGGGCATCCAATCTCATGAACGCAAAGCAACAGCTTCGTTCAGCAGTGGCTAGATTTGCCTTTCCGAATCCCAACAATATCCACTCCCTGTCCCATCCACTCAGACCTCCTCTTGCTCTTATCGATGATAACTTTCCATCATCTGAATTGCCCTAATAATCAGTTCCACCGATTACTTTCGGAATGGATGGCTTAAAAGCCTCCTTACTTTCGCATGAACACAGGAAACTGGCTAAAGGCAAGGCGAAAAACAGGTGCCTTAATCGCATTCCCAATCGATCTAATACCTCAATAACCGGCGCAGCTTTGCTGCGTCCGGTGCCGAAAGATGCGAAGTTGATTGACTTGTTAAGTACCGTATAATCGCAGACATAATTATTCAGCGAGAATTAATAAGTGCCAACAATATCAATGTTTTATGGCCTGATTATCAGGATGTACTACTTTGACAACCAACAGCATAGCACACCACATATACATGTACATTACCAAGATGATAGTGCTATAATTGAGATACCAAGTGGCAAAGTACTTGAGGGAAGTTTACCCAAGGCAAAACAAAAACTGGTCGATGCATGGATAGAATTACGACAAGAAGAGTTGATAGCTGACTGGCAACTGGCAATCAATGGCGACTCTATATTTAAAATCGACCCTTTAAAGTAAAAAGTAACTTATGAACCCACAGGTCAAACACGTTGAACCTATGCCGAACTACAAGCTTAAGGTTCAATTTGAAAATAATGAAACCAAAGAGTTTGATGCAATCCCCTTTTTAGATAAAGGTGTTTTTAAAGAACTAAAAAATGAAGCCTACTTCAAGCAGGTTCGCGTAGCCTTTGGCTCGGTAGAATGGCCTCACAAACAGGATTTCAGCAAAGATACACTCTACCTTCTTGGCACTCCCTTGGGTGCCTAATGCCCCGGCAACAGGCCAGAGCACGCAGCGCGGAGCTTCAGGCCGCAGACATTCATTGGCCGACTTGTCAGGTGTTTTTTTGTTCTTTAGCATACTCTTCAGAACCACAAGCAATTTCCCAAAGATAACCATCTGGATCAGAGAAATAGCCAGAGAAACCACCCCAAAATACTGGCTGACCTGGCTTAACCAAAGTTCCTCCTGCTTCAACTGCTTTTTGAAGAAGCGCTAATACTTCTCTGGATTTGTGCGAATCCACTCTTCAATATGCTGGCGCTCCCAGATATCTAACTCAGTAAAGCTGCTTTCAGTTATTTT
>JAJDYQ010000096.1 GCA_022825085.1 Gammaproteobacteria bacterium | reverse complement strand
GCCTTTTATTTCTTTTATTTTGCCGCTCTTGGCATATTGGTACCATATTGGGGGCTGTACCTTCTGTCGCTTGATTTCAGTGCGAGAGAAATTGGCGAGTTGCTGGCTATCCTGGTTGGTACCAAGCTGATAGCACCTTACATCTGGGGATTAATTGCAGATTACTCCGCGCAGCGTGTCCGGGTTATCCGGATCGGTTCTTTTATGGCTGCCGCCAGCTTTTTATTGGTTTATCGTGCTGAATCTTATTGGTTCATGGCCGGCATTATGGCACTTTACAGCTTTTTCTGGAATGCTGTACTGCCTCAGTATGAGGCGGTGACCATGAATCATCTTGGAGAAGATCATCGCCGCTATAGCCTGATTCGTTCATGGGGATCTATCGGATTTATCGTGGCGGTGATGCTGGCAGGCCCGTTGATAGACCAATACGGTAGTCAGGCTATCCTGCCGATGCTCACTTTTGCCTTTTTTGCGATATGGGCTGCCGGAATGCTCACTCCTGAAGACCGGGTTTACACTGAAAGCAATGGCGATCAGGTTGAAAAAATGGTTCAAATAATCAGAAGACCTGAAGTGGCCGCGCTGCTTTTGGTCTGTTTCCTGATGCAGTTTTCCCATGGTGCCTATTACGCATTTTTTTCCATATACCTCGAGCACTATGGCTATAGTAAGACAGCTATCGGACAGTACTGGGCACTGGGAGTGTTGGCTGAAGTGGTTATATTTTTGGTCATGATGAAGCTGCTGGATCGTTACGGCACCAGAAGGCTGCTAATGATCAGCCTGATGATTGCATCTGTCCGCTGGGGTTTGACGGCCTTTTTTGTCGATAACCGCTGGGTTGTCGCGATAGCACAAATCATGCATGCCGCAACATTCGGGCTTTATCATGCGGTTGCCATTTACTATATCCATCATTATTTTACCGGCAAGCTGCAAGGTAGGGGGCAGGCGCTATATAACAGCCTGGGTTTTGGGGCGGGTGGGGCACTTGGCAGCCTGATAAGTGGTTATAGCTGGGAGGCAATGGGTGCCATGTTTACTTATTTGATTGCTTCTTTTGCCGCAGCCATTGCCATGGTCGTTTCCATGGTTATAATCAAAGATGTGAAGCCTGACTAGACTCAGATCTTCATTGATTTCATTAGTGTAGTCAGCCTCTGCATGGTGGCTTTGAAGAATCCTTTGTAAAGCATCGCCTGATTTTCAGCAGATAATGACTCAAGCGTTTTGAAGTTGACGCTGAGCACCTTGGTAGTTTCGGCTGTTCGAATACTTGCTGTACGACGGGTATTGTCGGTAATGTGTCCAAGCTCGCCAAAGCTGTCGCCAGCCGCCATTTTGGCAATGGTACTTGAGCTTTTAACAACATTTGCAGAACCTGAAATGATGGTATAGAAGCTGTCTGCGATTTCTCCTTCGGTTACAATTAGCTGATCAGCCTGATAGGTTTCAATTTTTCCAACTTTGACCAGCTCCTCAATCAGGCTGGGTGAAAAATCTTTGAACCAGCTATTGTCGCGCAGAAATACATAGTCCTCATTTTGTGAGACTTTTTTAGCTTCACCAAGACTGGCTTCGGTACTGGCTTCTTCATTGAACAGGCTGTCAAGAAGCCTCTGAATGGCGGATGCAAACTCAAGCGCGGTACTGAATCGATCTTCCGGATTTTTGGCAAGCGCCCTGTTAATAATATCGCTGAGTTCCCTGGGCGCATCAGGCCGATAGTGTTGTAATGGAGTCGGATTCGCTTTCCTGATACTGGTTATTACCGCGCTTATGTCTTTACCGTTAAATGGCGGTTGTTTGGTAATCAGTTGATACATCACCGCACCCAGAGCAAAAATATCGGTTTGTGCCGTTAATACGCCGTCTTTTTGGAAATGTTCTGGTGACATATAGAGCAGGGTGCCAACGCTTTTGGCAGTTTTGTAATTGATCTGATCGGTTATCCCGAAATCCATGAGTTTGACTATGGGGTAGTTGGGGTTATACATGATGTTGCCGAGCTTGATATCACGATGGACATTTTTATGAAAATGGATGTAGTCCAGCGCCTTGCAGCACTCAAATACAATCTGCAGGATTTCCCGGTAGGCAAGCTGATCGACTTGCTTGATATATTTCTTCAGCTCAACACCGGCGACATATTCCATAACCAGATAGTGCATTTTGATGTTCTTGCCCTGCTCGATCACCCCAAGATCATAGACGGTGACGATGTTGGCGTGCCGGAATTGGGCGCCAATGCGTGCCTCGCGGTGAAATTCTATAATCAACTTGGCAAGCTCGTCGTCACTTAGCTTGAGAGAGGGGACCTTGATAGCGACTGCCCTGTCGAGTGCCGGGTCTCTGGCTTTATAGACGGTTCCAAATGCACCTTCTCCGATTTTGGACTCGACTTCGTAGCGACCGATTTTATTAGATGCCATTTTTGCCCTCAGGGTTTTAAGATAATTTCTTCGAATGCTGTTTTATGCTTTTCAGCGGGAAGTGTATGTGTGTTTATACCCGGAGATACGCTGCGAAGCAATACTATCGGGGGCAGACCGGCAGATTAGCTAATTTAAGTCCGGTGAAGGTCCGTAAGTTCGGGCAGATTCATTCAAATAAGTTTGAGTTATGCGATATTTGGGCGTACATTCCATGCCCGATTCAGAAACAGCTTGTCAGGGATATGAGCGGTAAAACACTTTACGACAAAATCTGGGATGCACATCTTGTCCGTACGGGAGAAGATGGTACGGCATTACTATACATTGATCGCCATCTGGTTCACGAGGTTACTTCGCCTCAGGCCTTCGCAGGCCTCCGTATGGCTGGGCGGCAGCTCTGGCGAGCTGACAGCATACTGGCAGTGCCCGATCATAATGTGCCAACCACTGACCGCGCTGCCGGCATCGAAGATCCGGTATCAAGAGAGCAGGTCAATGTGCTGGATAATAATTGTGACGAATTCGGTATTACCGAGTTCAAAATGGATGATGTCCGGCAGGGGATAGTTCATGTAGTCGGACCAGAGCAAGGCGCAACATTGCCGGGAATGGTTGTCGTATGCGGTGACTCTCATACGTCAACGCATGGTGCTTTTGGTGCGTTGGCATTTGGCATTGGCACCTCTGAGGTTGAGCATGTATTGGCTACACAATGCCTCATTCAAAAAAAGTCCCGCAATATGCGAGTAGTGGTTGATGGCAGGGTAAAGTCAGGTGTCACAGCAAAAGATATTGTGCTGGCAATCATTGGAAAAATAGGCACTGCTGGCGGTGCTGGTTACACTATTGAGTTTGCCGGGGAGGCCATTCGTGCCCTTTCCATGGAGGGGCGTATGACTGTGTGTAACATGGCAATCGAGGCGGGTGCCCGCGCCGGAATGGTGGCAGTTGATGATAAAACTATTGAATACGTCAAGGGCCGGCCCTTTTCGCCTTCTGGCGAAACTCTAGGTCAGGCAGTAGCATACTGGAGGACTCTGTATAGTGACGATGATGCGATATTTGACGCTGAAGTGATCCTCAAGGCTGTTGATATAAAGCCTCAGGTTACATGGGGTACATCACCTGAAATGACGGTTGCCATAGATGCCACTGTACCTGATCCTGCTGACGAAATGGACGAAGTTAAACGGAATGGTATGCAAAAGGCACTCGACTACATGGGCTTGAAGCCGGGCATCGCTATCAAGGATATATCTGTTGATCGGGTATTTATTGGGTCATGTACAAATTCGCGCATCGAGGATCTGCGCGCTGCGGCAGAGGTCGTGAAGGGCCGTAAGGTCGCGGCCGTTGTGAAGCAGGCTATGGTCGTCCCGGGTTCGGGCCTTGTGAAAAAGCAGGCCGAGCAGGAAGGACTTTCCGTGATATTTCAGGAAGCAGGATTTGAGTGGCGTGAACCGGGATGTTCGATGTGTCTAGCCATGAATGCAGACCGCCTTAAGGCGGGTGAACGTTGTGCCTCGACCTCGAATCGTAACTTTGAGGGTCGTCAGGGGCAAGGGGGACGTACCCATCTAGTCAGCCCGGCGCTGGCAGCTGCTGCAGCTATTGCGGGTCATTTTATTGATGTGGCACATCTGGAGAATTTGTAATGAGAGCTTTTGTAACTCATTCCGGCATAGTGGCTCCGCTGGACTGCTCTAATATAGATACCGATGCCATTATTCCAAAGCAATATCTGAAATCGACTTGCCGCTCAGGTTTCGGAGTAACTTTGTTTGACGACTGGCGATATCTGGAGCCGGGGGAGCCAGGTCAAGATCATGGTCAGCGTAAAATTAATCCTGATTTTGTTTTGAATCAGCCGCCTTATGATAGGGCCACTATTCTTCTGGCACGTGACAACTTTGGCTGTGGATCTTCACGAGAGCATGCGGTTTGGGCTTTGACAGATTTTGGTTTTCGGGCAGTCATTGCCTCTGGCTTTGCTGATATATTTTTTAATAATTCTTTTAAAAATAGTTTGTTACCTATTGTTTTGAAAGAAAAATATATTGATTTTCTGTTTCAGATCGTTAACGATAATCCTGGCTATCAGCTTCAAATT
Source organism: Gammaproteobacteria bacterium (assembly GCA_022825085.1). Taxonomy (GTDB): domain Bacteria; phylum Pseudomonadota; class Gammaproteobacteria; order JAJDYQ01; family JAJDYQ01; genus JAJDYQ01. Next base: position 9,736 of record JAJDYQ010000096.1, on the reverse strand, counting down.
GATCTCACCCAACAACGGATTTCCGGTGATGATTTCGAGGCTATCGGTTTTGAGGTTGATAAGTTTAGCAAGCATTGCCTGTTGAATGGTCTTGATGATATTGGCTTGACTCTGGAGCACTCAGACTCTATCAGAGATTATGAAGGCGAGCATCGTCGGCAAGCACCCTGGCTGTTCCGAGCATAAGTATGAAAAATATATCAGTGCGGGATATTCGCCATGGGTCATAACTTGCTGGTTTTAGAAGGTGATGGAATTGGTCCCGAGATTGTTGCCGAAGCTGTCAAGGTAATTGACAGGCTTTGCTCTCATCATGGTTTTCAGGCCAGCGTCGAGTATGGCCTGATTGGTGGAGCTGGAATAGACAGCGTCGGTAGCCCCTTGCCGGAGGAGACGCTGGAGTGCGCCCGGCTATCGGATGCTATACTTTTAGGTGCAGTCGGTGGAATAGAGTGGGATGGATTGGAAAGGCATCTGCGACCCGAGCAAGGATTGCTGCGTATTCGCACGAGCCTGGATCTGTTCGCTAATCTGCGGCCTGCAATTCTCTACCCGAGCTTGACAGACACCTCTACTCTGAAACCGGAGGTGGTGTCTGGCCTGGATATTCTGATTGTCCGCGAACTGACAGGAGGAATCTATTTTGGTCATCCCCGCGGTATAAGCGAACTTGATGATGGTGAAAAGCAGGGCTTCAATACATTGACTTACAGGGAGTCTGAGATAGAGCGTATTGCCCGTGTGGCGGTTGATATTGCAAGCAAACGCTCTGCAAAGCTCTGTTCAGTGGACAAGGCAAATGTCCTTGAGGTCAGCGAACTGTGGCGTGGCAAGGTTACTGAGGTTTGCGATGCCATCGGCGGAGTGAGTCTGAACCATATGCTTGTTGATAACGCGGCAATGCAGATGATTAGAGAACCACGGCAATTTGATGTCATCGTCACTGACAATATGTTTGGCGATATTTTGTCGGATGTTGCAGCAATGCTTACAGGCTCAATAGGGATGTTACCCTCTGCATCTCTGAATAGCCGAAATCAGGGCATGTATGAACCTGTTCACGGTTCTGCTCCCGATATGGCAGGCAAAGGTATTGCAAACCCCATTGCTACAATACTCTCCGTGGCCATGATGCTCAGGTACTCGCTGGAAGAACCGGATCTGGCTGACAAAGTCGAAGCTGCAGTACAGAGGGTGCTTGATGATGGCGCAAGAACGGCTGATCTGGGCGGAAGTATGTCAACGGCTGCAATGGGCGATGCCATTGTCGGGCAGCTCTAGTAAAAAAGTAAAGATAATTCAATTAGTTAAAAATAATAGTTGACATGGCTTATTAAAGTGATATAAGTTAAGGCTATGATTAATACATACGATATTGCGGTTGTCGGTGCTACCGGTGCGGTAGGCGAAGCGATGTTGTCTATTCTGGCAGAAAGGGATTTTCCGGCTAACAGGGTATATCCTCTGGCCAGTAGCCGTTCGGTTGGAAAGAAGGTTCCATTCCGCGATCAAATGCTTAAGGTAGAAGATATGTCTGCATTTGATTTTTCAAGGGTACAGATTGGCTTGTTTTCTGCGGGTGCCTCTGTTTCCGAAGAATATGCCCCAAGGGCGGCGGCTGCGGGTTGTATTGTCATTGACAATACGTCCCGGTTTCGCTATGACGATGACATTCCACTGGTGGTCCCCGAGGTCAATCCGCAGGCTGTGGCTAATTACAAGAATAAAAAAATTATTGCCAATCCGAACTGTTCGACTATTCAGTTGCTTGTCGCACTGAAGCCGATTTATGACGCTGTCGGCATAGAGCGTATCAATGTTGCGACTTATCAGGCCGTGTCTGGTAGCGGTAAGGAGGCTATCAAGGAGTTAGCGAGGCAGACCGCAGATCTGTTAAATGGTAAAGGCGAGGTTGAGTGTCGGGTTTATCCGAAGCAGATAGCATTTAACGTTTTGCCCCATATCGATACTTTTCAGGATAACGGCTATACGAAGGAAGAGATGAAAATCGTGTGGGAAACCCATAAAATTATCGGAGATGACAGTATTGGAGTCAATCCGACTGCTGTCCGTGTGCCTGTTTTTTATGGTCACTCAGAAGCAGTGCATATTGAGACACGGGACCTTTTGGGCGCTGAAAGAGCTCGTGAATTACTTGAGAACGCGCCGGGTATCACAGTTTTGGATGGTAGAAATGATGGAGGATATCCGACTGCTGTATCTGAGAGTGCTGGAAGTGATGCGGTCTATGTCGGTCGGATCCGTACAGATATTTCCTGTGAAAGGGGCCTGAGCATGTGGATAGTATCTGACAATGTAAGGAAGGGGGCGGCTTTGAACAGCGTGCAGATCGCTGAAATTTTGATAAAAGACTATATTTAACCGATAGTTAATGAAATTTTATAAAAAAATATTTAAAATAGGTTCAGTAAGCAGCTACAATCAATAATATATTGAAATCGAGGAAAGCCTGTACGACAGGTATAAAAGCTGAGGGAACAGTAATATGTTGAAAAAATTGCCGCTGGTTTTAATGGTTCTGATTATGGGGGGCATCCTCGCAGCCAGTCATGTCTTTGCGTTAGGTATTGGTGATATCACTGTTAAATCAGCGTTGAACCAACGGTTGGACGCGGAAATAGAGTTGCTTTCCTCGGTTGAGGGGGAGCTGGATGATCTGACTGTTAGGCTCGCCTCTCAGGATGCATTTGACCGTATCGGCCTTGAACGCCCCGCCTTGCTGACCAGTATTCAGTTTGAGATCGCTACCCGCTCGGATGGTACTCCAATCATTAAGCTATCTACTCCTGATAGCATACGTGAACCATTTCTTGATTTTTTGGTGGAGATTAACTGGCCAAGAGGTCGTGTGCTGCGTGAATACACGGTTCTGTTGGAGCCTCCGGTTTCCATCGCTGCCCAGTCCCAGCCACTGGCCCCGGGTTCTTCAGCTGTGCCCGTACCATATGCTGGTGAGACTGATCCTGTGTTTCCTGATGGCCCCGTATCGGCCAATGATGCCCAGCCTGCGGCAGCTTCTTCGCCCGATGCAGAAGCTCCATACGATAGTTTGCCATCGGAACCGTCAGCAGAATCATCTTATGAAGCTTCATATGACAGCGATACTTATGGCCCAATAGCCAGTCAGGAGACTCTGTGGAGTATTGCCGCTCTGGTCAAATCAGGTGATGTTTCTATTCAGCAAATGGTGCTGGCATTATTTGATAATAATCCCGGGGCCTTCATCGATGGGGATATACATCGCGTTAAAAAAGGTGCTGTGCTCAGGATTCCTGACTCCGGTACGGTAGCCACACGCAGCCGCATTGATGCGGCTGCAGAAATACGTCAACACAATGCCCGTCTGGGTATTACTCCAGAGGTTCCCGAGAGTGCTGGCATACCGGATGTCGCGTCTGTAACTTCCACGACACCTTCCGGTAGTGCTGTGCAGCGTGATGAACTGAATCTATTGACCCCTGATAATGCTTCCTCGGCAGGAACCGGCAGTGCTTCGGACGATGTTGCTGCGCTGAAACGGGAGCTGGCACTTGCCGCTGAAACAGTGAGTAGCCAGCGCCTTGAGAATGAAGAGCTGAAATCACGTGTGCGTGAGTTGGAGGCAACCGTTGAAGAAATGGATAAGCTCAGGCGTTTGTTTGAGATACAAAACGAAGAAATGGCGAAATTACAGAGCCAGATATCCGGTGGTGATACTGTGGCCGATGCCGCAGCGGTGCCCCCCGAGGAAACCGGTGAAGTCCCTGCTCCGGCACCCGAGTCTGATATTACAGAGACTGCCGAACCTATTGTGGAAACGGCTGAATCTGAGGAGTCCGATACTGCTGTAGCAGCAGAATCAGTGGCGCCGGAACCTGTAGAGTCAGCCCCTTTGCCCCCGCCGGTGTCACAGGAGCCCTTCGATGTATTTATGGGCTATGTCAATCAGGTGGTCGGCGATCCGATGCTACTGGCGATTGGAGGGGGAGTGTTGCTGGTTCTGCTTGCTCTGACAGGTTTGATTATGCGTCGCAGAAAGGCGGATGCTTTTGATAAAGCTGATGTTGTCGATAGAACAGCTAATCAGACGGAAGCAGAATCTTCTGGAAAATCGTTATTTGCTGGCCTTGCCGCCTCTTTTGCTGGTCTCAAAGACAGAATTCCATCTTTAAGAAAATCCGGGAGTGAGGATGTGGATTTTCAAGATGAAGATATTGCGGGAAATGAAGATATTACCCAACATCATTCCTCATCTAGGGGAGGTGGTGTGCAGGTCGATGAGCTGTCGGGGGGTGACCAGCCGAACCTTAGTGATATGATATTTGAGGAAGATGAGGCGGGTGCCTCTTCTGATGGCTTTAATGCCGTTGTTGAAGATCCTGCCTCGGAACCAGCTTCCGATGAGCTGAATGCCCTCGAAGAAGTGGATATTTATGAAGCCTTCGGTGATTTTGAGCAAGCCGCCGAGATTGTCAGGCAGGCTATTGCGGATCAGCCGGATAATAACCAGTTTAAATTGCGGCTCTTCAAAGTATATCAATCAGGCAGTATGTCTGATGAATATTCCAGAGATGCGGTTGCCTATCAATCCGAGATGCAGGGTTCACCGGAATGGAATGAAGTTGAGACCATGGGTAAAGAATTCGTTCCGGACTGTCCTGTGTGGGCAGGAAGTGGCGCAGGTGAGGCATCAGTCGATGAACCGCCCGCCGCACCGGTGGATGAGGCCATGGATGTGGCTGATACGGGAGGAGCGTCGGCATCAGAAGCATTTGATGCCGGCATGGATTTTGATTCGCCGGATCCTGATATGGCCGATCTTGATACGGCCGATGAAGAAGTGCAGTCGGACACTCCGGCAGAACAGGAATTATCGGGTGGAGATGAAAGAGGAAATACACTTGAATTTGATTTAAGTGACCTGAACTTTGATTCGGCTGATGATGAATCGGAGCAGAGTGAAAGTGAACCAGAGCCAGAGCAGCCTGCAGATAATGAGCTGGAATTTGAACTTGCGGATGAAGAGCCTGAACCAGTTGAAGAATCCTCTGATAGCGATGCCGATATAGGCATGGAGCTTGACGGAAATAACGAACAGACCCCAGAGGGTGATGTTGGTCAGCAATTCGAATCAACAGTGCAGCTCGATGCTGATGCTGCCTCCGAGTTGGAGATGCTTGATGTTGAAGAAACCGAGGCTGTGCTTGAAGATATTGGTGCGTCACTCGCGGATGAAGGCGGAGATTCTACCGAGTCCGATTCCGATTTGAGCATGGGGATTGATTTATCTGATTTTAATTTTGATGTTGATGAAAGCGGTCAATCCGAAGCATTGCCAGCACTGAAAGATGGTGAGCCTGAAGCATCAGCATCAGACAGTGCCTCGGATACCCTGTCCGAGGTGCCTGATGAGGTGGCTACTAAACTGGATCTGGCGCGTGCATATATTGATATGGGAGACGCCGATGGTGCGAAAGGTATCCTTGATGAGGTCCTTTCAGAAGGCAGCGAGGTCCAGCAGCAAGAAGCACAAGAGTTGATGAAAAATATTTAAATGCCCCGAGCGCGAATGAATATGACAACGGGGCTTTATGCCCCGTTTTTCTTTTATGCCCCATAAAATTGCTTTTGGAATTGAATACGATGGAAGTCGATATTCCGGCTGGCAGCGTCAACAACATACCTCTGAGACGGTTCAGGAGTATCTTGAGAAAGCAATTAGCAGCGTGGCGGATGAATCTATAACTCTTTATTGTGCCGGGCGAACAGACTCAGGGGTACATGCGTTGGGGCAGGTGGCCCATGTCGAGACCGGGGCGATACGGTCTAAAAAATCGTGGATCAGGGGGGTTAATACAAAACTGCCTGACGATATTGCTGTACAGTGGGCGCAGCAGGTGCCGGATGATTTCCATGCGAGATACAAAGCATCCCGAAGAGCTTACAGATATATTATAGACAATACACAAAGCTATAGAAGCGTGATAAACAGGTTCAGGACATCATGGATACACAAGCCACTCGATGAAAATAAGATGGCTGAGGCGGCGAAATACCTGTTGGGCAAGCATGACTTCAGCTCTTTCCGTGCGTTGGCCTGTCAGGCAAAGTCTCCAATCAAAACCGTCAACCGCTTGGATATCTATAGAAGGCAACAGCTGGTTATTATTGAGGTTGAAGCGGATGCTTTCTTGCACCATATGGTAAGAAATATCGCTGGAGTATTGATTGCTATTGGTGTCGGAGAGCAGGATATTTTGTGGTGCAAGGATATTCTTCAAGCGAGAAACAGAACCAGAGGTGGTGTTACGGCGAGGGCCGAGGGACTATTCCTGACAGCCGTCAGATATCCAGATAGATATAATATCCCTGTGAATGAAAGCAGGCTGATTATGGTATGACACGTACCCGAATCAAAATTTGTGGCATTACTCGCATTGAGGATGTATTGGCATGTGCCATCTATGGTGTGGATGCGATTGGACTGGTATTTTACCCTCCCAGCGCCCGTCATCTGGACTTATCCAGTGCGCAGAGTATTGTTGCCGAGTTGCCGCCATTCATCTCAGTCGTTGGCCTGTTTATGAACCCTGAGGCAAATCAGGTTTATGAAGTCATTGATAATGTACGCATAGATATTCTTCAGTTTCATGGTAATGAGCGGGTAGATTTTTGTGAAATGTTTGATAAGCCCTATTTTAAGGCAGTCCCGATGAGTAGCGCTCCAGAAATAGATTTCCGGCAACTTGCCAGAGAATATCCATCCAGTATGGCTTTTCTGCTGGACAGCCATGCCAAGGGACGGGCAGGTGGAACTGGCAGGGTATTTGATTGGCTAAAAATTCCTGATAATGTAGGAAAGCCATTGATATTGGCAGGGGGATTGACCCCGGATAATGTACGATCAGGGATCGAAAAATCACGCCCTTATGCTGTTGACTGCAGCAGTGGGGTAGAATCGAGCCCTGGAATCAAAGATCACAGAAAAATTCGTGAGTTCGTGGAGAATGTCACACATGTCGCTTGAAAAAAATGATTATACACTGTACCCGGATAATAGTGGCCATTTTGGCACATTTGGCGGGGTATTTGTCGCCGAAACACTCATGCAGCCATTGGAAGAGCTGCGGCTTGTTTATGAAAAATTAATTACAGACAAGGATTTCCTTGCAGAGCTTGATTATGATTTGAAGCACTATGTTGGCAGGCCATCACCCATATATCATGCGCAGCGACTAAGCGATAGAGCTGGCGGTGCTCAGATCATGCTGAAGCGTGAAGATCTGAACCATACAGGTGCGCATAAAATCAACAATACGGTGGGTCAGGCGCTGCTTGCAAAGCATATGGGCAAAACCCGTATTATTGCCGAAACGGGTGCCGGTCAGCATGGTGTTGCCAGCGCCACGGTAGCCGCTCGTCTTGGTCTGGAATGTGTTGTTTACATGGGTGCTGTTGATCTGGTTCGGCAGGCACTTAATGTTTATCGCATGAAATTGCTGGGAGCGAAAGTTATTCCAGTAGAGTCGGGTTCCAGAACACTTAAGGACGCATTAAATGAAGCCATGCGTGATTGGGTTACCAACGTTGATGACACATTTTATATTATAGGTAGCGTTGCTGGTCCGCACCCTTATCCGGCGTTGGTCAGAAATTTTCAATCTGTTATTGGCCGTGAAGCTCGTGAGCAATGTCTGGAAATGCAAGGCAAGTTACCTGATGCACTGGTAGCCTGTGTTGGTGGAGGCTCTAATGCCATAGGTCTTTTTTATCCCTTCCTGAATGATGAGAGTGTGAAAATTTATGGTATTGAAGCCGCTGGAAAAGGTCTGGATACAAGATCTCATGCGGCACCACTTTGTGCGGGCATACCCGGCGTATTGCACGGTAGCCGGACTTATTTGATGGAAGACAACGATGGACAGATTGTAGAGGCCTACTCTGTATCTGCTGGACTCGATTATCCGGGTGTGGGGCCCGAACATGCCTGGCTGAAAGATACCGGTCGGGTAAACTATGATGCGATCACGGATGATGAAGCACTGGCTGCTTTTCATGAATTGACCAGAGTAGAAGGAATTTTGCCGGCACTGGAATCAAGTCATGCTTTGGCCTATGCGATTAAGCTGGCCAGGCAGATGGATAAAGACCAGACTATCCTGGTGAATTTATCTGGTCGTGGAGATAAAGATATTCATACCGTTGCATCTGGTGAGGGAATGCACGAATGAGCAGGCTTGATGGTTGTTTTGATGCGCTAAAATCAGATAACCGATGTGCTTTGATACCCTATATTACAGCGGGTGATCCAGAGCCTTCGGTCTCTGTGGATTTGATGCACGCCCTGGTATCAGCAGGGGCGGATATTATCGAGCTTGGTATTCCATTTTCTGATCCCATGGCCGATGGCCCGATTATACAGGCCGCATGTGAGAGAGCACTCAGGCATCATACCTCATTATCCGATGTGCTGGATATGGTGGCGGAATTTCGTACTACCAATAATACTACCCCTGTAGTTCTTATGGGTTATCTGAACCCAATTGAAAGAATGGGTTATGAAGAGTTTGCCGATAGAGCAATGAAAGCCGATGTGGATGGTGTTCTTACAGTAGATATGCCACCGGAGGAGTCGGATGAACTTGTTGAATTGCTCGGCAGTAAAAAAATTGATCCTGTATTTTTGCTATCACCAACTTCAACTGATTCCCGTATCCAAAAGATTGCAACCGCTGGGTCTGGTTTCCTTTATTATGTTTCATTCACGGGAGTAACGGGTGCGAGTCATTTGGAAGTCGATGAAGTTGCGATGAGGCTTGACCGGATACGTGAGCAGAGTAGCCTGCCTTTAGGAGTTGGTTTTGGCATCAAGGATGCAGAGTCTGCGGCTGAAGTTGCCCGAGTGGCTGATGCTGTGATTGTTGGTAGCGCATTGATACATTTCCTGGAGGAAAATCAGGATAATATTAGCGCAGCAAAGCATAATATTTCAATCTTAATAAAGTCTATCCGTAAATCGATTGATATAATCAGACTGGAAGGCTAGATAGTACAGGTTAGTATATGAGTTGGCTGGAAAAATTAATGCCATCGCGTATTAGGACTGATGGAAAATCCAAAAGAGCCATCCCGGAAGGCCTGTGGTCCAAATGCAGTTCATGCAGTGCTATTCTGTATAGTGCGGAGCTTGAAAAGAATCAAGAAGTTTGTCCCAGATGCAATCATCATATGCGTATTCCAGCCAGAAAAAGGCTTGAATATTTTCTTGATGAGGCCGGTTTTGAGGAGTTGCATATCACACTTGAACCCTCCGATCCTCTGAAATTTAAGGACAGCATTAAATATCGGGATCGCATTGGTCAGGCGCAAAAAAAGACTGGCGAAAAGGATGCTCTTATTGTGATGAAGGGCACATTGAAAAGGAAACCAGTTGTAGCCTGCGCATTTGAGTTCCAGTATATGGGCGGCTCAATGGGTTCTGTTGTGGGAGAAAAATTTGTACGTGCCGTGCAAGCCTGTATCAATGAAAGCCGTCCTCTCGTATGTTTTACAGCCAGTGGCGGGGCACGAATGCAGGAAGCCTTGTTTTCATTGTTACAGATGGCAAAGACAAGTGCCGCTCTTAATAAATTATCCGGGCAGGCTATCCCTTTTATTTCGGTTTTAACCGATCCAACCATGGGTGGGGTTTCTGCCAGTTTTGCCATGCTCGGCGATATACATATTGCGGAACCGA
>JAJDYQ010000015.1 GCA_022825085.1 Gammaproteobacteria bacterium | reverse complement strand
CGCAACAGCACCTCTATCAACTCAGAATTCCGGTGAGAGGCTGCCCAGTGCAGGGAAGTCCGTCCGGTTTCACTCCGCGCATTCACATCCGCTCCGGCCCGCACCAGTACCTCTATCACCTCAGGATTCTGGTTTCCTTCGGCTGCCCCGTGCAGGGGGGTCCGTCCGTTTTTGTCCCGCGCATTCACGTCCGCCCCTACACGCAACAGCACCTCTGTCAACCCAGAATTCCGGTGAGAGGCTGCCCTGTGCAGGAGGGTTTCTCCGTTTTCTGCCCGCGCATCCACATCTGCTCCTGCACGCGCTAGTGCCTCTATCACCTCAGGATTCCAGCTCTCAGCTGCCCGGTGCAGGGGGGTCCGTCCGTTTTTGTCCCGCGCATTCACGTCCGCTCCTGCCTGCAACAGCACCTCTATCAACCCAGAATTCCGGTGAGAGGCTGCCCAGTGCAGGAGGGTTTCTCCGTTTTCTGCCCGTGCATTCACGTCCGCTCCTGCACGCAACAGCACCTCTATCAACTCAGAATTCCGGTGAGAGGCTGCCCAGTGCAGGAGGGTTTCTCCGTTTTCTGCCCGCGCATTCACGTCCGCTCCTGCACGCAACAGCACCTCTATCAACTCAGGATTCCAGCTCTCAGCTGCCCGGTGCAGGAGAGTCCGTCCGTTTTTGTCCCGCGCATTCACATCCTCCGCTCCGGCCCGCACCAGTACCTCTATCAACTCAGGATTCTGGTTCTTAAGGGCTGCCCCGTGCAGGGGGGTCCGTCCGGTTTCACTCCGCGCATTCACATCCGCTCCGGCCCGCACCAGTACCTCTATCACCTCAGGATTCTGGTTTCCTTCGGCTGCCCCGTGCAGGGGAGTCCGTCCGTTTTTGTCCCGCGCATTCACGTCCGCCCCTGCCCGCAACAGCACCTCTATCACCTCAGAATTCTGGTTATTAGCGGCTGCCCGGTGCAGGGGAGTCCATCCGATTTCACTCCGCGCATTCACATCCGCTCCCTTGGTCAGCAATCCCTTGATCTGCGATGGTGTCGCGGTCTGCCACCATTCTTCCACGAATGTTCTATCCGGCAAATTCATATTCACTCTCCTGCGAATCAGCTATACAAGCATATCAGGCATCCGAACACCCGGCCGGTTTGCTGCCTGCGGTGGCCTGTGAACCGTCCCGCCGGAAGATTTCTCCAGCCAGTGCCAGATAGGCCATGGCACCGCGGGACTGTTTGTCATACATCAGGGCCGGCAGGCCGTGGCTTGGTGCCTCGGCCAGACGCACATTTCTGGGAATGACGGTGCTGTAAACGCGACCCCCAAAGTGCCGGATGAGTTGCTGCGATACCTGGGTCGCCAGGTTGTTGCGCGGGTCGTACATGGTGCGTAACAGTCCTTCTATGCGCAGCCCGGGATTGAGCAGTTTTCTGATTTTTTTGATGGTGTCGTCCAGTGCGCTCAGTCCTTCCAGCGCATAGTATTCGCACTGCATGGGGATGATGACGGTGTCGGCCGCCACCAGTGCGTTGACCGTCAGGATGTTCAGGGCGGGCGGGCAGTCGATGAGGATGTAGTCGAATCCGTCCCGCACCGGTTCGAGTGCGCTGCGCAGTCTGACTTCGCGACCGATTTCTTCCATCAGGGCCACTTCGGCACCGGTCAGGTCGCCGTTGGCTCCGATCAGCCAGTAGCCGCCGTGTTCTGCCTTTTGTGCGATTTTTTCCGCCGGCAATTCGTGCAGCAGCAGTTCATAGGATGATTCCTGCAGCCGTTGTTTATCGCAACCGCTGCCCATGGTGGCGTTGCCCTGCGGGTCGAGATCAATGAGCAGGACGCGGCGTCTGGCCGCTGCAAAGGAGGCCGCCAGGTTGACGCTGGTGGTCGTTTTGCCGACCCCGCCTTTCTGGTTCGTGATGGCGATGACTCTGGCCATGGTCAGTCCAGCACCATGACATGCCGTTGCCCGATTCCGCCATAGACCTGTAACGGGATGAGCTGCATACGCAGTTGCGCCTGTCTGGCCGCCGCCTGTTCTGCGGCATCCATTTTGCCTTTCATGGCGACCATGCGACCGCCTTCGCACAGCAGGTGGCGCACCGCCCGGATAAAACCGGTCAGCGGAGCAAAGGCGCGGCTGATGATGGTATCGTAGCAGTGCGGCGGTCGGTGGTGTTCGATACGCTGCTGCATGACCGTGACATTTTTCAAACCAAGCTCCATAACGGCCTGTTCACAGAATCGGGTCTTTTTGCCGTTGGCATCCAGCAGCGTCCATTCCCGTGCCGGCATTGTAGCAGCCAGCAGCAGGCCGGGCAGACCGGCACCGGTACCGACATCCATGGCACGCTCTCCTGCGATGCAGTCTCTGACCGACAGGCTGTCGAAGATATGCCGACTTAACAGGGTTTTATCGTCTGCTTCGGCGATCAGGTTATAGGCCCTGTTCCATTTTTTCAGCAGTGCCATGTATTGCTCAATCGGCGCGGCATATTCCTGCAGACCGTGGTAACGCAGCCCTTGCAGCAGGACATCGCGGGTGGATTCCGGCACTTCAGGCCGACTGGTCTAAACAGGAGCGGCGCTTCAGGTGCACCAGCAGCAGGGAAACGGCGGCGGGGGTCACGCCCGAAATGCGGGCAGCCTGACCAATCGTGGCCGGCCGGTGTCGATTCAGTTTTTCCATCGCTTCACGGGACAGGCCGTTTACATCGGCATAGTCGAGGTTGTCCGGCAGACGGGCCTTTTCCTGACGTCGGGCCTTTTCGATCTCGGTATGCTGGCGCCGGATATAGCCGGCATAGGTGGCCTGTATTTCCACCTGCCCGGCTACCTGTTCGTCATCAACGGCCGCTCCTGTGCCGGGCAGGGCGGTCAGTCGGGCATAGGTCATTTCCGGGCGGGCAAGAATGTCTATTGCCTTTTGCTCGTGTGACATGACATGACCGCTCCATTCGGCAATCTGTCGGCCGGCTTCGTCCTGTGGACGGATCAGCACGGCCGACAGTCGCGCCTGTTCGTCGGCAATTTTTTGCCGTTTGTCACTGAATCGCTGCCAGCGTTCATCGTTCACCAGGCCCGCTTCACGACCTTTGGGGGTCAGTCTGAGGTCGGCGTTGTCTTCCCGCAGTAGCAAACGATATTCGGCGCGTGAGGTGAACATGCGGTAGGGTTCGCTGGCCCCTCTGGTAATCAGGTCGTCAATCAGCACGCCGATGTAGGCCTCATCCCGACCCAGAATAAATTCATCGCGCCCCTGTACCTGTAAGGCGGCATTGACGCCCGCTATCAATCCCTGCGCCGCCGCTTCTTCATAGCCGGTCGTGCCGTTAATCTGACCGGCAAAAAACAGGGCTTTCACCGGGCCGGTCTCCAGGGTCGGTTTCAGGTCGCGCGGGTCAAGGAAGTCGTATTCAATGGCATAGCCGGGGCGTGTAATGACGGCCTTTTCAAAGCCTTCGATGCTGTTCACAAGGCGTTGTTGTATATCAAACGGCAGGCTGGTCGATATGCCGTTCGGATAGATCTCGCGGGTGTGCAGGCCTTCGGGTTCTATGAAGATACGGTGTTCATCGCGATCAGCAAAGCGTTCTACCTTGTCTTCAATTGAGGGGCAGTAACGCGGGCCGGTTCCTTCAATAGAGCCGGTGAACAGGGGGGATCGCGCAAGGCCCTGTCGAATAATATCGTGGGTTTTTTCATTGGTGCGGGTTATCCAGCAGGAGAGCTGCGGCGGATGTTGTTCGCGTGTGCCCATAAAGGAAAAAACCGGCCTCGGCGTATCGCCCGGCTGTTCTACCAGCCCCGAATAGTCAACGGTGTTGCCGTTGATGCGCGGGGGGGTGCCGGTTTTCAGCCTGCCAGTATTAAAAGGCAGTTCGCGCAGGCGGTGTGCCAGTCGCGAGGATGGTGGCTCACCGGCACGTCCTCCGGCATGATGGTCCATGCCGATATGTATTTTTCCGTCCAGAAAGGTGCCCACGGTCAGCACGACACTGCGGGCCCGGATCTGCAGACCGGATTGCGTGACGACACCTCGCGCCTGACCCTGTTCTACTATCAGGTCTTCAACCTGTTGCTGGAAAATGGTCAGGTTCGGCTGGTTTTCGAGAATGCTGCGGATCGCCTGCTTATATAAAGTACGGTCGGCCTGGGCACGGGTGGCACGAACTGCCGGCCCCTTGCTGCCGTTCAGGGTGCGGAAATGAATACCGGCCAGATCGGCGGCCTGCGCCATGGCCCCTCCCAGCGCGTCAATCTCTTTGGCCAGATGGCCCTTGCCGATGCCGCCAATCGCCGGGTTACAGCTCATCTGGCCCAGTGTGTCGATATTTTGCGTCAGCAGCAGGGCAGACGAACCTGTCCGCGCCGCCGCCAGCGCAGCCTCTGTACCGGCATGGCCACCACCAATAATGATGACATCAAAGTCTTCCACTGAAATAAAAGAATTGTAATAATCGGCCGCGTATTTTAGCATTAAAAGTCGGCTGATATAATGAAAAAAACAGCTTTGGATTTGCGGCTGTCGGTGCCGTTTTCCATGACGCTAAAGGATTGTTCTATGTCTATCGGAAAATTATTGCAACTGACCATGATGGCCCTGATGTTGTTGTCAGGCGGTTGTGCCACCCTTGATTCAGGCGATGATCGAGATCCGATCGAAAACCTTAATCGCAAAATTTTTAATTTTAATGAAAAGGTCGATAACGCTGTCTTCAAGCCTGTGGCCAGAAGTTATCAGGCTATCGTGCCTGACCCGGTTGACCGGGGCGTCAGTAATGTCTTCAGCAATATCGAGGATGTTGCTACCGTATTTAATGATCTGCTCCAGCTTAAAGTCAGGCAGGGCGGGCTGGATTCGGTCAGGTTCGTTGTCAACAGTACGGTGGGCCTGCTCGGTCTGATCGATGTGGCCAGCGATATGGGGCTACCGAAACACCGCGAGGATTTCGGTCAGACGCTGGGGTATTGGGGTATGGGGTCCGGACCCTATCTGGTTCTGCCATTCCTGGGGCCGAGCACTCTCAGGGATACTGTCGGCCTGGTTGTCGATAATCAGAATTTTGATCCGATTAACGATATTGACCACTCGGCAACCCGCAACAGTCTGACGGTTATAGAAGCCATTGACCAGCGGGCCGACCTGCTGGGTGCGTCAAACTTTCTTGAGAAGGCTGCCCTGGATCGCTACAGTTTCCTGAAAGAAGCCTACTTTCAACGTCGCCAGACAGATATTACTGATGGCGGAATGCCTTTCCCGGAATTCCAGTGATGCCCATTGGGTGGTCGTTGTTTTATTTGCCGATACAAAATTCCGAAAATATCTTTCCCAGCAGATCTTCCGTCGTAAATTCTCCGGTAATTTCATTCAGTCTGTTTTGCGCCAGACGCAGTTCTTCCGCCAGTAGTTCACTGCCGCTGTCTGCCTGAAGCTGCTCTCGCAGTCTTTTCTGTGCGTGCCGCAAATGTGCCGCCGTTTGTTCCAGTGCCTGTAGATGGCGGCGACGGGCCGAGAAGTCATTCTCCTGATAATGTCCAGCCCGAACAGCCTGTAAAATTTCCTGACGCAGCCGTTCAATACCTTGCAGCGTTTCGGCACTGATCGCGACGACCGGCAGCCCGTCTTCTGTTTCTTTGCCCGGCAGCCGGCCTGATTTATCAATTTTGTTTCTGACGATAATCAAGGAGTCGGGCTGATATTTTTCATATTCATGCCGGTCCATGTCTGTGGTGTCGTCATGCACCCATAACACCAGATCGGCATTGGTCAGGCTGTTGCGTGCGCGCCTTATGCCTTCCTCTTCGACCCTTTGCACATCCTCACGAATGCCCGCTGTATCGTGAAGGTGAACAGGAATGCCTTCTATCACAATCTGTTCGCGGATGATGTCGCGGGTTGTTCCCGGAATATCGGTAACAATGGATGATTCGCGACCGCTCAGGACATTCATCAGGCTCGATTTACCCGCATTGGGCCGCCCCGCTATAACGAGGTACAGCCCTTCTCCGAGCAGGCAGCCTCTTCCGGCGGTCGCCGTAATTTTATCTACAGCCTCTGACAGACGGCCCAGTTTTGTCTCAATATCGCCGGCCTGTAACAGTTCGATCTCTTCATCCGCAAAATCAATCGATGATTCGATGTACATGCGCAGGGAAATCAGTTCTCCAAGCAATGTGCGGATATGCTGTGAAAATTCTCCTTCAAGGGTGCGCAGCGCAGCTCTGGCTGCCTGTACGGAACCGGCATTAATCAAATCTGCCACCGCTTCGGTCTGGGCCAGATCGAGCCTGCCGTTCAGAAAGGCTCGCTCGGAAAACTCTCCCGGTCGGGCCATACGGGCACCTGCCCGTAATACCGATTTCAGGATGGTGTCGCTGATAATGACCCCACCATGCCCATGCAGCTCAAGAACATCTTCTCCCGTGAATGAGTTCGGGCCGGGAAAATAAAGCGCAATACCTTCGTCAATATCATGGCCCGCATTATCGGTATCTGATACATCCCGAAAGCGGGTCAGGGTTGCATAACGGGGTCTGAGACGAAGACCGGTTATGGATTGTGCAATAGCACGGACATCGGGCCCGGAAACACGAATGATACAGACTCCTCCTCGTCCCGGTGGTGTGGCAATCGCGGCTATTGTGTCAGCGGACACAGATCATGCCACCTGTCAAATACTATCGGGACTTTGCTGTACTGCGCTCTATTCGCCGGGTAATAAACCATTGTTGTGCAATGGAAAGCACATTGTTGACGACCCAATACAACACCAGTCCGGAAGGGAAAAACAGAAAGAATATCGTAAATACAATAGGCAATACCTTCATGATCGTCTGCTGCATTTCATCCATCGGTGCCGGATTGAGTTTTTGCTGGAAAAACATTGTTGCACCCATAATGATCGGCAACACAAAATACGGGTCTCTGGCCGATAGGTCATCTATCCATAAAACAAAAGGGGCATGACGCAGTTCAACACTCTCCAGCAATACCCAGTATAACGCGATAAATACCGGTATCTGTAGCAGGATCGGGAAGCAGCCACTCATCGGGTTGATTTTTTCCTTCTTGTACAGTTCCATCATGCCCCGCTGCATGCGCTGCTTATCGTCGCCAAAGCGTTCTTTCAACGACATCAGCTTGGGCTGAACTCTCCGCATATTCGCCATGGAGCGATAGCCGTATTCGGAAAGTTTGAACAAAGCCAGCTTGATCGCCAGCGTCAACAGGATAATCGACCAGCCCCAGTTCTCCACAATGTTGTCATGAATGAATGTCATCAGCCAGAATATCGGTTTGGCGATAATCGTCAGCCAGCTGTAATCGACACTGAGGTCCAGGCCGGAAGCCAGCTCTTCCAGTACCTGCTGCTCCTTGGGTCCGACATAGAAACGACTGGTAAAGCGGCCGCTCTGGCCGGGCGACACCAGAATTTCAGGAGAAATCATGCCAATCGCGTAACGATTTCCCTTCAGGGTGCGGGTATAAAAATTGTTGAGTTCATCCTGATTCGGTATCCAGGCCGATAGAAAATAATGCTGCACCATACCAACCCAGCCGCCTTTAACATCTCTGGATAACGGGTCATCTTCGATATCGTCCAGATCAATCTTCTCAAACTTGTCTTCTTCACTGTAATAGGCAGCGCCGTTAAAGGTGTACATCATCACATCCATACCGCTTCGTTCAGCCGGCGGTGTACGTACAATCTGACGATATTGATTGGCCTGCCAGGGTTGGGAAGATTGATTGATAATGTCATATTCGACATCAATAACGTGGCGGTTTCGGTTAAAAACCAGTGTCTTGGTCACCTTGATCCCGTTATCCTGCCAGTGCAGGGGGACTCGCAGGCTGTCCGAGCTTTCCTGCATACGGTATTCCGTTTTGTCCGCCTCAAAATCAGCCAGATGGTTTGGTGCATTTTGCCGACTTAACAGGCCGGATTGGGCCACATAGTAGTGACGCCCTTCTTTTACCAGCAATGGAAACGGTTCATCAGGCTTATCCAGTTCTATCGGGTAGGCACGCAGTGAAACCGCACTGATTTCCCCTCCCCGGGTATCTATACGGACATCCAGGAGATCGGTAACAACCTGTATTTCATGGTTGTGACGGACTGCGGCGGGTTCCTCGTTTGCCGTACCAATCGGCGACATCTGCTGCAGCGAGGATGAGCCGGATAATGAAGGCAGTTCGCTATCCGCCGCCGAAGGGTCCAATCCATCCGTGAATTGAACCGGCCGCTCACTCGGTGCAGCTGCCTGCCGGGCACCGGGACCATAATCTTCCTGCCATGCCAGCCATATCAGCACCATGATAAAGACCAGTGCGGCGATCAATGTGAATCTTGGATTTCCCATATAGAAATGCCCGATTGAGCAGTTCAGGCTTTATTGATTTTGTTGAGAATACATTGCCAGTGCCGCGAAAGAGACGCATCAATCTCTGCTTTGCTGCAATGCCTCGAACCCGATCTGCTCATGACCACAATATCCAGCGGTGCAGAAAAAGGTTGTTGTTGATAAAAACTTTCACGTATAAGCCGCTTTATATGATTGCGATCAACTGCCCTGGGAATGTATTTCCTGGATATGGCCAGACCCAAACGGGAAAAGGTCTCCTGATTTTTTGTGGCCAACACCAGCAACAGCCGGTCTCCACACCGGTAGCTTTTTTCGAAGACTTTCTGAAAACCGCGTTTCCCCAAACTGACCCGGTTCCGACAAAAGTGACCCATGAGAATCCGCTACCACCACGACACACATCGAAATGAGATGGTCAGTTTGTGTACAGGTCTTACGGTAATCCAGAGAAATAAAGGACTGCCACTATACCGGCGTCAGTCGGGCGCGGCCCTTTGCGCGGCGGGCCTTCAATATACGGCGACCTGCCCTGGTAGCCATGCGGGCACGAAAACCATGGGTGCGTGCACGCTTTAAGCGACTGGGTTGAAATGTTCTTTTCATAAATCTCTAAACCTGAAAACGGTTAAACCCGCCCCGAAACACAAAGGCAGCGCAGCATACAGAGGTTCTACCCGGCTGTCAACTTGACTTTACGATCACAATTATTTTAACAACGGATTTCATTACTGGCATCCTGCCATAAAATAAAGCATTATTACTCTCTCTATCCGCCGGGTACCGAGACAGCAACACAAACTGGCAGCGGATAACTTTTTTCATTATCGTCAAAACAGGGGGACATTAACGGAATGTGGGATCATTGTCTCAACAGGCTACAGTCAGAGTTGCCAGAGAATCTGTTTAATACCTGGATCCGGCCCCTGCACGTGATTGAAAACAGCGAGAGCCTGAAGTTGTTGGCTCCCAACCGCTTCGTACAAGACTGGGTAGAAGAGCACTACATGGGGCGCATACGTGAAATCATCCTTCTTCACAACACCGACCTTACGATTTCCATCGAGATAGGTTCACTGAAAACGCCAGAGAAAGAGCCCCCCCGAATTACCACTGAATCCGGCAACATAACATCCCGTCTGGAGCCGGTGCGCAGCAATCTCGACCCGAATTTTACTTTTGACACCTTTGTTGAAGGAAAATCCAATGAGTTGGCCAAGGCCGCCTCTCTGCAGGTGGCTGATAGTCCTGGCGGAACCTACAACCCTCTTTTCATCTACGGAGGTACCGGGCTCGGTAAAACCCATCTCATGCAGGCAGTCGGCAACACCATGTTGAAAAAAAAACCGGATGTGAAAATCATCTACCTGCATTCTGAACGTTTCGTCTCCGAAATGGTTAAGTCACTGCAACACAATACCATCAATAATTTCAAATCTTTCTACCGTAACGCCGATGCCCTGCTCATTGACGATATTCAGTTCTTTGCCGGCAAAGAACGTTCTCAGGAAGAGTTTTTCCACACATTTAACAGCCTGCTGGAGTCCCGGCAACAGGTTATACTAACCTGTGACCGCTATCCCAAAGAGGTGGAAGGACTGGAAGATCGCCTTAAATCACGGTTTGGCTGGGGCTTGACGGTTGCTGTTGATCCCCCTGAACTGGAAACACGTGCTGCTATCCTGAAAAGCAAAGCCGAACAGGCCCACATCGAGATTCCCGATAAAGTGGCTTTTTTTGTGGCCAAACGCATTCAGTCTAATGTGCGTGAGCTTGAAGGTACATTGCGCCGATTAATTGCCCATGCCCGGTTCAAAGGCAAACCGATCACCATGGATATCACACAGGAAGCGCTGCGCGATCTGCTTGCCATGCAGGAACGTATGGTCAGCATCGAAAATATACAAAAAACAGTTGCTGAGTACTACAAAGTCCGCGTTTCAGACCTGCATTCCAAAAGCCGCAGACGATCAATCACCCGACCAAGACAAATGGCCATGACCCTGGCTAAAAAGCTGACCAATCATTCACTGCCGGAAATAGGTGATGCATTCGGTGGACGCGATCACACCACTGTACTTCATGCTTGCAGGAAAATAGATGAACTGAAAGAAGGTGATAACCGCATTCAAGAAGATTACCGAAACCTGTTGAGAACATTTACAACATAATGTGGGCAAATTGTATAAAATGATCAATCAGGCTATAAATGAGAGGTTATTCATGTGTTATCCAGATAGTGACTGGGGGTTAATCACATCAGCAGGACGTGGATAATAGAACGTAACTGATTGATCAATAAAAGCTTTATAGACTTACCCACATATTCAGCAACTTAATAGTATTAATAGTCAATATATATAAAGGGAAATTAATATGAAATTCCAAATATCATGCAACGTGATACTGAAAGCCCTCCAGCACCTTTCCAGCGTTGTAGAACGCAGGCAAACATTACCGATCCTTTCAAATATATTGGTTAAAGCTGAAAATGAAACCATTACTCTGGCTTCTACGGATCTGGAAGTCGAGTTGATCATCACACTGAAATGTGAAATTGATACCAATGGCGAAACCACCATACCAGCCCGAAAATGGCTGGATATCTGCAAAAACCTTGCAGAAGATGTAGTTCTCACCATCAGTCAGAAGGACAACCGTGTAACTTTGCAGGCTGGCCGCAGCCGCTTTACTTTATCAACTCTGCCGTCAACGGAATTTCCTCTGATTGAAGAAATCACTGCGCAGACCCGCTTTGATCTCACGCAGGGTGATCTTAAAACGGCATTCAATGCCACTCACTTTTCCATGGCTCAGCAGGATGTTCGTTACTATCTGAATGGTTTGATGATGGAAATAACGGCTGACCGACTCCGTTCAGTAGCTACCGATGGTCACCGACTGGCTATGAAAGACCTGACAGTGAGCATTGATATCAATGAAGAAAACAAACAGGTCATCATACCTCGTAAAGGTATTCAGGAGCTTATGCGTCTTCTGACGGATTCTGACGACCAAATATCGGTTGTTGTCGGCGCAAGTCATATCCGCCTGATTATGGGGGATACAATCTTTACTTCAAAATTGATTGATGGGAAATTTCCGGATTATCAGCGTGTGATACCGGAAGGGGGTAACAACATCGTACTCGCTGATAAGGAGCCCCTGCGGCAGGCTTTGGTGCGGGTGGCTATTTTATCAAACGAAAAATATCGGGGGATTCGCATGATACTGCAGCAAAACAGTCTTCAGGTTAAGGCACATAATCCGGAACAGGAAGAAGCAGAGGATGAGATCAGCATCGAATACGATGGCAATGAATTTGAGATCGGATTCAACGCTACTTACCTGCAGGATGCTATCAACGCTGTAACCAGTGATAAGGTCAAAATTACCTTGACCGATTCTGGTAATAATCAATGTCTGATCCAGGATCCGGACGATGACTCCTCCAATTATGTTGTGATGCCCATGAGACTTTAAACTCACTTTTTCGATGAGTTTATGTCTCTTCAGCAACTCGAAACCCGCCAATTCAGAAATCTGGAGCATGT
Organism: Gammaproteobacteria bacterium; assembly: GCA_022825085.1. Lineage (GTDB taxonomy): Bacteria > Pseudomonadota > Gammaproteobacteria > JAJDYQ01 > JAJDYQ01 > JAJDYQ01. Next base: position 27,889 of record JAJDYQ010000015.1, on the reverse strand, counting down.
CCGCATGGAGCTTGATGCGGGTTTGCAGTTTATTTACGGGGACAACGCATCCGGAAAAACCTCACTGCTGGACGCTATCAATGTCTTATGCTCTGGTCGGTCTTTTCTGGGGGCATCACCACGAAAAATGCAGCAATTTGGTACCACGGATTTTTTGCTGAATGGCATAGTCTCACAGAAAAAAACAAGGCCCTTGCCTATACAGTATCGCTGGCAGGACAATCGAATCCGCTTGAATTTGAGCAATAAGCAGGTCAGGAAGTCTTCTGAATATGCGTTATACCAGCCCGTTCAAGCAGTAACACCGATCAGTTACCGGCTACTGGACGATTCCCCGGATATTCGCAGACGTTTTATGGACTGGGGTGTGTTTCACGTGAAACATGATTACGCCACTGTCTGGCGTCGCTTCCAGCGTAGCCTCGCGCAGAGAAATGCCATGTTGTCCGCCGGAACAGACCGACGCACGCTTGCTGTCTGGAGTCGAGAATACATACAACTCGCAGAGTCACTGGATGAATATCGGTCTGACTACATCGATTTATTGCGACAACAATTCAAACGATATTCCCATGCATTCCTGCCCGATTCATTGCTTGAAATACATTATCAACGTGGCTGGGATAACGAGTGCAGCCTTGACGAAGTACTCAGTAACAGTTTCCAGCGTGATCAGGAACGCCGCTTTACCTATCATGGACCTCAGCGGGCGGAACTGGTGTTGAAACTTGACGGAGTACTTGCCAGAGACTGCGCTTCACGCGGGCAGAAAAAGCTCATTACGTTTGCAACTTATCTGGCACAGGCCAGCTTACAACAGGAACTGGGCCGGTATTCCGGTATATTGCTGATTGATGACTTGCCGAGTGAGCTGGACCAGAATCACATATCGCTGGTCATGGATATCCTTCGCAGGATATCCATGCAGGTTGTTATTACGTGTATTGATATTGCACGGTTGCCGAAAGAACATCGATATTCAGACAAGATGTTTCATGTGAAACAGGGTCAGGTGAAAGAAGTGGTACAATAGATGTTTCACCTAATCGGACAGTGCCTCTAGCTCATGGATAATTACGACTCCTCCAATATTAAAGTGCTCAAGGGTCTGGAAGCTGTACGCAAGCGTCCAGGCATGTATATCGGCGATACAGATGATGGAACCGGTCTGCACCACATGGTCTTTGAGGTTGTTGACAACTCAATTGATGAGGCACTTGCCGGTCATTGTTCTGGCATTGATGTCGTCATTCACAGCGATGAATCGATCACTGTAACGGATGACGGTCGGGGCATTCCGGTCGATATCCATGAAGAAGAAGGTCGCTCTGCTGCCGAGGTTATCCTGACGGTGTTGCATGCCGGAGGAAAATTCGATGACAACTCCTATAAAGTGTCGGGCGGCCTGCATGGCGTGGGTGTGTCCGTGGTCAATGCCTTGTCGGAAAGCCTGAAACTGACTATTCGCCGCCAGGGTATGACCTATCAACAGAATTATGTTTTGGGAGAGCCTCAGGCACCATTAAAGGAGATCCGTGCTACGGAGAAGACAGGTACCGAGATCCGCTTCAAGCCGAGCACACAGATATTTTCAGACATTCATTTTCATTATGACATTCTGGCGAAACGCCTGCGCGAACTCTCTTTCCTGAATTCCGGGGTTCGTATCTGCCTGACCGACGAGCGCAGTGACAAAAGAGATATTTTCGAGTACAAAGGCGGGATAAGGGCTTTTGTGGAGCACCTTAACCGTAACAAGGCACCGCTCCATCCTACCGTAGTTAATATATCGACGCAGAAAAGCGATATCGGGATCGAGGCCGCTTTGCAATGGAATGACTCCTATCAGGAAAATATCTTTTGTTATACCAATAACATTCCGCAACGGGATGGTGGCACCCATCTGGCTGGTTTTCGTGCTGCCCTTACGCGCACCCTGAACAGTTATATGGAGTCATCCGGTGCGGCCAAAAAAGACCGTCTCAATGTCATGGGCGACGACGCTAGAGAGGGATTGACCGCTGTACTCTCGGTGAAGGTATCTGACCCCAAGTTTTCATCCCAGACCAAAGACAAGCTGGTTTCCTCAGAGGTCAAGGGCGCGGTGGAGTCTGCCTTTGCCGAAAAGCTGAGTGAATTTCTATTGGAAAATCCGGCCGAAGCCAAAGTAATTACTGCCAGAATTCAGGAAGCAGCCCGCGCTCGCGAAGCGGCCCGCAAGGCTCGCGAAATGACTCGCCGCAAGGGCGTACTTGATATTGCAGGACTGCCAGGAAAGCTGGCCGACTGTCAGGAAAAAGACCCGGCACAATGCGAACTCTTTATTGTGGAAGGTGACTCTGCCGGTGGTTCTGCCAAACAGGGTCGCAACCGCAAATATCAGGCAATTCTGCCGTTAAAGGGCAAAATCCTCAATGTGGAGAAGGCACGTTTCGACAAAATGTTGTCCTCTGCCGAAGTCGGCACTCTGATCACGGCACTTGGTACAGGGATCGGCAAAGATGAATTTAATCTGGCAAAGCTACGCTACCACCGCCTGATCATTATGACAGATGCTGACGTTGATGGCTCGCACATCCGTACCCTGTTGCTGACCTTTTTTTACCGCCAGATGCCAGCCCTGATTGAACAGGGGCATGTTTATGTAGCACAACCCCCGTTGTATAAGGTCAAGAAAAACAAACAGGAACACTACGTAAAAGACGATGCTGAATTGAACGACTATTTACTCCAGGTTGCCCTTGAGGGCAGCACTTTGCACACCGGCGCAGGAGACACTGGTATTAATGGTGCTGCATTGCAAAATCTGGCATCGCAATACATGAATGTCATGTCGATTATCGAGCGGCTGCAAAATCGCTATCCGGTTGAAGTCCTGTCACACATGATCCGCCGTCCCCTGAGGTCCGGTGACGATGTGCAACAATGGTTGCAGTCTTTTGTGCAGACACTGAATGAGAAGAGTAAACAACGATATGGCTTTTTGTTTGATCACAACGGAGGTAATGGCTACAAAATACACTTGCGGATTAGCCGACACGGTGCAACCATCAATAAAATTATCGCTGAAGACTTTTTTGAAACAGTGGAATATCGGGAAATTTACCGGCTTGGGGAAAATCTGTCCGGGCTTCTTGATGAGAATGCGATCATACGGCGTGGTGAACAGTCACTCCCCGTGCAAGCCTTTGATGAAGCCATAGACTGGCTTTTGGAGCAGGCCAGAAAGGGTCAGTCCATCCAGCGTTATAAAGGACTGGGAGAAATGAATCCTGATCAGCTTTGGGAGACTACTCTGGACCCTGAGACACGTAGATTATTACAGGTCAAGGTAGAAGATGCCATAGCTGCCGATGAAATCTTCACGACTCTGATGGGCGATCAGGTGGAGCCCCGCAGAGACTTTATCGAAAATAACTCGCTATCGGCGGTCAATATTGATGTCTGATGTGCTGCGGCTATTCGGTGGCAGCGGCAGCATCGGAATCTGGCAGGGTTTGATAAGCCTCACCACTTTACTTAAATCTCAGGCGCCAACCGGCCAGCAATGTCATGTCCGGGGCAGCCATCGCACGGTGCCCCGGTTCATGGCTCCAGATAGTGCCGAGGCGCAGCTCGCCGGACGGTAGCTGCCGATACCATTCGGCGGCAATGTCTATTTGCCGACCATCGGGTGTCAGGTCGGCCAGGACAGGTTGTCGTATTACGCCCCCGGCTTTTGTTCGGCCTGCCGGCACCATCAAGGATGCGCGACCGTTTTCAATACGCAACGGCTGTGTCAGCGAAAGATGCAGTACGCCGTCGGCCACTGCCCGGTTGGCACGCAGGCTGAATGAACTGGTCAGTAATTCCGTAGTGTCGGTGATCATGCCACTGCGGGTAGCCGGGGTCACTGTGCCAAGCTCTGCATCGGCACCCAGTCGCCAGTGGCCAAGCATGGTATTTGCCTGAATACCGGTAAACACCGTATTGCCGGACAGCGTCCCGAAGGCGCCATCAGCTGTGCTTCCCAGCAGGCTTCGTTGCTCTGCCAACCAGCCAGCATGCAGGCTAAACGAACTACCCGTTGGTTTCCAGGCAAGCGCCGCCCCGGTCGCCGGCTGTTGCGCGGATGTGCCCTCTGTGGTGAAGGCAGTAATGGCAATATTATTCGTATCGCCGATGCTCAGGCCGGGAGCCTGCTCGACAAGAGCAAGATGGCCGACCAGATTTTCACTGGCGGGTGAGTCTGTCGAATGGATCAAATGCCTGACAGGGCCGATCTGTAGCGGTGCTGACCTGTATTTGGCACCTGTCGCGGCGGGGTGCAGGAACCGATGCAGCCGTGCCGAGGCTGTTGGTGTTTGTGCGGTGGTGGTAATTTTGTCGAGCTTAAACCAGAACGGTGCGCCGAGCGTGTCAAAGGTGACGATTTCCTGACCGGCAAGTGAGTGTTGCAGGGCGTCACCGAATGCCTGCCCCAGCTCTATGCGGGTTTTATATAGTTCGACTCCAGGATCAGTTACCCGATCTCCAAGCGTAACAGTTGTCATGCCGACCGGTGTTGTGGCGGCACCGATGTCCAGCAGGCCTTGTCCGTATATGGACTGATCGGAATAGATTCCGCTCTTGTCGGCTGTGAATAATAGTCGTGCGGCGAGCTGCGTGTTGGAAAGCTGGTCACGGAAGAGCTGTTTCATGAGGGCCAGTGAACCACTGACCATCGGTGCGGCATAAGATGTCCCTCTTGATACCACGGTACCCCGTCCTCCGTCACAGTCAGCGCTGCAGTTTGGTGGTTTGCGACCGAAGTAGGCCAGCACGATATCTTCGCCGGGCGCTGCCAGACAGTAGTCGGTAGCAATACCACAACGATTGGAAAAGTCGGCTATGGTGCCATCCGGGGCCACCGCCACAACTGCCAGAGTATGGGCACGCAATTCCGGTATCCGGGCGGCCAGTCCGGGCATGAGCTCAACAGAAACAGCGTTGACGATGCCTCTCCCGTCGCCGTCTTCATCTTCACACCAGCTGGCGTCGGTGTCATCACAGGGGTCACCGTGGGCATTGCCGGCGGCCCATACAAGGATAGCTTTATCATCGGCATCGGCCTGAGCCAGAGCAGCTATTGTCTGGCGGAAGCTGGTGCGTAAGGGTTGTTCATTGTAGTTGTCGATGATGCCTCTGGCCCCGAAGCTTAGATTGAGGATGTCCAGCGTGCGTTGACCGTCGCGCCAGTTCAGGGCGTGGTTGAACAGATTTGCAAAGTCAGCGTCGCTGTCACCCAGTGACTGGGTAGATGTCGGCCTGTAGTTGCCGCCACCCGAGCCGAGTGGTATGGCGAACATGGCAATATCGGCACCCCAGGCGACGCCATGTGCTGCCCGTGTGTATTGAGGTTGCCGTGATGCGGCGGCCACACTTGCTACCGCGGTTCCATGTGAGAAGCGTGCACCGGTTTCGTCGGTTGCACTGAATAGAAATTCTTCGTTGATGGTGCTGTCTTCAAACAGGGGATGTCCCTGATCAATGCCGGTGTCTATGAAACCGATGGTGATGCCGGTGCCCGGTGCGGTGCCTGTGGCAATGTCGATATGGGCGTAGGCCCGATCAGCATTGATGGAAAGAAGGCCCCACTGATTGAGGAAGCTGGCATCCTGCCGGTAGCTGGCAGCCAGAGTTTCGACCTGCATGTTGAACTCATCGGAAGCGGGCCCCTGCTCGATGCTGTTTTCCCCGACAGTGGACTCTTCCGGTGGTGGATCGGGCCGGTTCATTCCACCGCCACCACCACAGCCGCCGGGAGCCATCAGAACGAGCATAAATAGTGCCAGATATGTTGTTGTGTGTTTACTCATGAATGCCTTCGGGCCATAAGTATAGAAATCGCCATACTGTCCGGCAAGGTGGCGTGCCGGCCCGGTGTCGTTGATTATTGGTTTATTTTCCGTTTGTATCGCTATAATGGTTGCTCTGGGCCATTTATATTTAAGGAGAGATCTTATGAAGTTCATACTCAAGTCATTGCCGTTGTTGCTGTTTATTTTGCCGGCTTTATCCGTGGCTGACGAGGCCGAAAATCAGATCAAATACCGTCAGGCGGTGATGAAGGCTATCGGTGGTCATATGGGTGCCTCTGCCCTGATTGTGCGTGGCAAAATCTCACACCGGGATCAACTGAAAGCTCATGCCGATGGTTTGCTGGCAATGTCTCGGGATATTCCCGGGCTGTTTCCTGAAGGTTCTGATTTCGGTGAGACGGAGGCGAAAGAGATTCTCTGGGAGAGATGGGATGATTTCAGGGAGGTCTCCGACAAGTCAAAGACCAGCATCGAGAATTTTGTCAAAGCTGTAGAGACCGGTAGTGAGGATGATGTGGTTGCCGCCTTCAGGGAGGTTGGTAAGGGCTGTAAGGGTTGTCACGAGGACTTTCGTCAGAAGCACGAGCACAATCATTAGTTTATGGCGCATGTATCACTTGCTGTAAGGCTTGTCGCGAGGACTTTCGCTGGAAAGACGAATAGCCTGTCCTGCATGACTCGATGGTTTTTTTCGCTGTCGCTGTTTGCGGCAGCACCGCTGTGGGGCAGTGATACTCTGGTTGACAGGGGCGCATATCTGGTGCGGGCCGCCGGCTGCGTTTCCTGTCATACCAACCCTGACGACCATGATAACGGCGGAGGTGGCTTCCTTGCCGGTGGCCGTGCATTACGGACGCCTTTCGGCACCTTTTTTTCACCGAATATCACGTCTGATCCGCAATATGGTATCGGCCAGTGGTCGGATGATGATTTTTTGCGGGCATTGCGCCATGGTATCGCGCCCGACGGCAGCCATTATTATCCAGCGTTTCCCTATACTTCCTATTCCCGACTGAGGGATGAGGATATCAGGGCGATTGCCGCCTATCTGCGCACGGTAAAGCCGGCCGCTGCTGCCAACCTTGAGCATGTATTGCCCTGGTATCTGTGGCGCGGGGCTGTGGCAGTCTGGAAAGGATTGTTCTTCGAGCCGGCCGGGTTTTCCATTGCGCCGGATAAGGATGCTGAATATAACCGCGGCAGCTATCTGGTTGCTATCGGCCATTGTTCGGAGTGCCATACGCCGCGTAATCGCTTTGGCGCACTGGATTCATCACGCTTTTTGGCGGGAGCGAAGGACGGTGCAGAAGGGGAGTCTGCTCCGAATATTACGCCGCACCGCAGTACCGGCATCGGCAAATGGTCGGTGGATGATATGGTCTATTTTCTGGAGACCGGAGCACTTCCCGATGGTGACTATACCGGTGGCTTTATGTCTGAGGTGGTCGATGACAGTACCAGTCATCTGAATAATGAAGACCTGAAGGCTATGGCCGTCTATCTGAAAAGTCTGCCGGCCATCCACAACCCGGACTTTGCCGAAAAGCAGAAGTAAGACTTCTCTGGTATGGGCGGCTGATTATGGTGCGGCTATGGCTTGCAATACCCGGTGCAGAGCCTGTCCTTCGTCAGCTCGCTGCAGCCTGTCGATATAGTCGTCGCGTGCTTCATATAGTTGCCGAATCGATTGCAGCAGGGTCTTTTTATCCAGCCGCTCTTCCTGGAGAACCATGCTGTAGCCCAGTTTTTCAAATGAAGCGGCATTAAGTATCTGGTCACCACGGCTGGCCTTTTTCGATAGCGGAATGAGCAAATGCGGTTTTCGTAATGCCAGCAGCTCAAACAGCATGGTTGCCCCGGCGCGTGATATGACCAGCGTTGTAGCGGCAAAAAAGTGTTTTAGCGGGTCGCTGACGTATTCATACTGGCGATATCCTTCATAGGTAAGCAGGGTTTCCTGTTTGTTGCCGGTGCCGCAGATGTGCACAATATTAAAACTCTTAAGCAGTTCTTCCAGTGATTGCCGAACAGCCCGGTTAATGGCTTGAGAACCAAGGCTTCCGCCGATAACCAGAAGGACAGGTTTGTTTTCTTCGAATCGGAGTATTTCGCGCCCCTTGTCGGGATCACCTTTCAGCAGTTCTTCACGGACAGGAATGCCGGTGTAAATGGCCTTTTTCGCCGGGAGACGGTCTGCCGTTTCCCTGAAGCTGTAGCATACCCGTTGTGCGAAGGGTATTGAGAGCCTGTTCGCCAGTCCTGGCGTCAGGTCCGATTCGTGTACCACTATCGGCACACGGAACAGCCATGCGGCCCAGACAACCGGCGCTGCAACAAAACCGCCCTTGCTGAACAGAATGTCGGGCCGACATCTAAACATCAGTAGCAGTGCCTGCAGAAACCCCAGCTTGATACGGAAGATATCGATGAAGTTGTGCCAGCTAAAATAGCGGCGCAGCTTGCCTGCTGCAATGATATGAAACGGTACTTCCAAAGGTTCTATCAAATGGTGCTCTATACTCCTTGAGGTGCCCACATATTCCACGTGATGACCGGCGGCCCGCAGGCGGGGTATCAGGGCGATGTTGGGTGTGACATGTCCGGCAGTTCCTCCACCGGTCAGCAGGATGAATTTACTCATGGATGCTTTCCTTGTTAACCTTCCGCAATGTATCCGCAGTTCCAGCACTGCCCGTAAACACCATCAATTTCTTCCTGACACCGGGGGCAGCTCCAGGTTTTAAGGCGGGCATCATCGGCCGACATTTCGCGGCTTAATATACCGGCAGCCCGCTCATGGTCGCGGTCCTCTACCCACAGCTGTGGCAGGGAATCCTCGTAGGGTATTTCTCCAAAGGCAGATACCGAGTAGATATTTTTGACCTGTGCCTCAATGCCTTCCAGCTTCAGCAGGGCGCACAGGTGATTAATCTCTATGGCGTTTTTTCCTGTGTATAGCTTTTTCATGGGTATGTTTGTGCCCGGATGATTCGATTTTAATTTTAACCGGTGTGGAGGGATTTGCCATATTTTGGGATTGATCCGGCTGGTGGCGATGATCATGGAGGACTTTGGTAATGAGTCATCATGGGAAATGGTGTAAAATGGGTGTTTTGCGATGAACCTGTTTTTTATCCGCTGGTCAATAGCAACTCTCCGCGAATATCGGAAAATATTTAAGACATGGATACACTGACGGCCTCAGAACCGGCAACCGAACAGCAGGTCCGGATTCAGTCCCTGCAAGCCTGTATTGAGCGGCAGATTGTGGGGCAGCACAAGCTGGTAAGTCGTTTGTTGATCGCATTATTGGCCAACGGCCATCTGCTGGTGGAAGGTGCGCCGGGCCTTGCCAAAACCCGTGCGGTCAAGGCCCTGAGTGAGGGTATCGAGTGTGAATTTCATCGGGTGCAGTTTACTCCCGATCTGCTGCCTGCAGATCTGACCGGTACCGATATCTACCGCCCGCAGGATGCCAGTTTTGTTTTTCAGCAAGGTCCGCTGTTTAATAATCTGATCCTGGCCGATGAGGTCAATCGCGCACCCGCCAAGGTGCAGTCAGCGTTGCTGGAGGCCATGGCGGAGCGGCAGATTACGGTTGGTAATACCTCTTATCCGCTTCCTGATCTGTTTATGGTTATGGCCACGCAAAACCCTATTGAGCAGGAGGGCACTTACCCATTGCCGGAGGCGCAACTGGATCGTTTTCTGCTTCATGTTTTTATTGACTACCCTGAACCTGAGCATGAGAAGGAAATCCTGATGATCGCCCGGCAGGATGCCAGAGAGACAGAGGAAGGTTTACAGGATGTCGAACGGCTCAATCAGGCGGATCTGTTTGCCGCCCGGCACCAGATACTGGATATTCATATGGCTGACAATGTTGAGGAATATCTATTACAGCTCGTGTTGGCCACGCGCAACCCTGACCGGTACAGCGAGCAACTGGCGCAGTGGGTAGAATATGGTGCCAGTCCGCGTGCCTCGATTGCCCTGGATCGCTGTTCCAGAGCGCACGCCTGGCTGGCTGGTCGCGACTATGTCACCCCTGAGGATGTCCAGTCCATGGCTTTTGATGTCATGCGTCATCGTCTGATCCTGAACTATGAAGCCGAAGCTGAGGGCATTTCGACGGATCGCTTTATTGCCGAGCTGATTGCGCAGGTTGCGGTGCCCTGAAATCCTGTTCCGGCTTATGCTTTCTGCCGACTACAATCCTGATCGTACAACACTGACAGAGCTTATTGGTATGAGCCGTCATGCACGAACCCTGCAGCTACGCTCCATACGCATTGGCTCACGGTTGACCGGCAACTACCTTTCCCGGATAAAGGGCCGTGGTATGGAGTTCGATGAATCCCGCGTCTATCAGCCCGGAGATGATGTGCGGAATATTGACTGGCGGGTCACTGCACGTACCGGGGCGGCACATACCAAGATGTTTCGCGAAGAAAGGGAGCGCCCGGTATTTATCAGCATGGATGATCGCAGCACCATGCGTTTTGCCACACAGGGCAGGTTTAAGTCGGTCATCGCCGCAGAGCTGACAGCTCTGCTTGCCTGGACAGCTACTCAGCAGGGTGACCGTGTCGGTGGAGAGATATTTAATGATATTGAGCACAGGGAGTTTCGCCCCCGCCGCGGCAAGGAAAATGTCCTGCACATGCTGCGGACCCTTTCCCGAACCTCTGATCAGGCACCAGTGGCACCCGGTTCCCTGCAAGCGGCCTTTAATCGTCTCCATCGCATTGTTCATCCCGGAAGTCTGGTATGTGTCATCAGTGATTTTCATGGATTTGATGCGGGTGCCCAAAAAGAGATTGTCAATGTTTCCCGGCATTCCGAGGTGTTGCTTTTGCATGCCTATGATCGCCTGGAGTCCGATCTTCCGCAGGCCGGCAGGTACCGTTTGAGCCTTGGCGGTAGAAGCCTTGATATCAATACCGCCGATGATGCCTACCGTATCGCTTATCGCCAGCAGTTTCAGCAGCGCACCAATGCCCTGTCTCGTGTCTGCGGTGGAGGGCGCATGAAAAAAATTGTTTGCCGTACCGATGAATCTCCGGTCGTCGTACTGAGAAATGTGCTTGGTAAACAACGGATGCATTCGAGCAGGGCAGGTTGATCATGGAACCGGATTCTGGTCTGCGTGATATACATTTGCCGGAATCCATCGGCTGGTGGCCGCCGGCACCTGGCTGGTGGGTCGTTGTGGCACTGCTGATTCTTGCTGTTTGTCTGGTGTTGTTCTGGCTTGTCCGGCGTCACCGTCGTTTGTCGGTGCTGCGAGCGGCCCTCGGCGAGCTGGGACGCATAGAACACCATTGTCAGGAAGGCGCGGACCATGCTCATCTTGTCGGGGCCATCTCGGTTCTGCTAAGACGGGTTGCCATCTCGGTTGAACCGCGCAGTCTGGCGGCCGGTCTCACCGGGCAAGACTGGCTTGAACACCTCGACGGGCTTGCTGGAGGGCCATATTTTAATAATACGCTCGGTCAGCAGTTTATCCATGCTGCTTACCGACCGGTTCCGGATGTTGATATGGACGCATTGCTGGAAACCAGCAGGCACTGGATTCTGCAGGTCGGTAGCCGGGGGTATCGTGCTTGAATTTGAATGGCCCTGGGCGTTTGCCCTGCTGCCTCTGCCCTGGCTGATCAGGCGTTTCATGCGTCCTGCTGACAGCGCGCAGGCCGCCCTGCAGGTGCCTTTTATTGATGATTTTGCCGGCCCGGGTCAGCTTGATGTGAGTCGTAACATATTGCCGCGAAACGGACTAATCATCGGTATGTTGATATGGCTTGCTCTGCTGGTGGCAGCAGCCAGCCCCCGGTGGGTGGGTGATCCCATTGAGCTGCCAATTGAGGGCCGGGATGTCATGCTGGCGGTGGATCTGTCGGGCAGTATGGAGGAGCGTGATTTTGCCCTGGAGGGTGCCCGCGTGAACCGGTTAAGGGCAACCAAAGCGGTGGCCGGTAATTTTATTCGGCGAAGAACCGGTGATCGGGTCGGTCTGATACTGTTTGGTTCTCGCGCTTACCTGCAGGCACCTCTGACGTTTGATCGTCAGACAGTCATAACACTATTAAATGAGGCGGTGACCCGAATCGCAGGCCAGGGCACGGCCATTGGTGATGCCATTGGTCTGGGAGTAAAGCGCTTGAGAGATAAAGACGGAGACCGAATACTGATCCTGCTCAGTGATGGTGAAAATACGGCCGGTGAAATCAGCCCGCTTAAGGCGGCTGATATCGCCGCACGGGACGGGCTTAAAATTTACACCATCGGTATCGGTTCGGGTGGTCGTAATCGTGGTGGCAGCTTCTTCGGTTTGTCCAGAGTCGGCAATCGATCCGGTGTTGATGAAAAAACACTGACGCAGATTGCACAGAAGACGGGTGGACAATACTTCCATGCCGGCAATACGCAGGAACTTGAAGAAATTTACAGCATCATAGACAGGCTGGAGCCTGTGGAGAGCGACAACCGGATTTATCGACCGATCAAGGCATTGTTTCACTGGCCACTGGCACTATCGTTTGCGTTGACCCTGATGCTCATGACGACTCAGTTTCTGGCCCGGAGTTACACATGAATATCGAGCTGTTTCACCTGCTAAGGCCATACTGGCTGTTGGCACTGATTCCGTTTTTGGCAGCCGTTATCCTGCTGTCACGCCGGCACAACTGGCAGAGCGGCTGGCGAAATTTTGTTGCCCCTGAACTGCTGCCCCTGCTTTTGCAGAGTCATCAACCGGTCCGCAGGATCTGGCCTTTTTTGCTGTTATCTCTGGCAGGAGTCCTGTCTATCATCGCCCTCGCCGGGCCGACATGGGAGCGTATTCCGCAGCCGGTGTTTCGTAGTGATGACGCCTTGATCATCGCCCTCGATCTGTCACGCTCAATGGACGCACAGGATGTAAAGCCCTCACGTTTGCAACGTGCTCGCTACAAAATTGCCGATATTCTCAAGTCTCGTACCGAAGGACAGGCGGCACTGATTGTCTATGCCGCTGATGCCTTTACGGTTACTCCCCTGACAGACGATGATGATACGATTATTTCTCAACTGCCTGCCCTTACCACCGGGCTGGTGCCTGCCCAGGGTAGTCGTGTTGACCGGGCCCTGGAGCTGGCCTCCCGTCTTCTCAGGCAGGCGAGCCAGCCCGAAGGCCGCATCCTCTTGATCACCGATGAGATTGAGATCGAGCGGGGTATGGAGGCCGCTGATCAGCTGGCGGCGACTGGCTACCGGCTCTATATACTGGGTATGGGCACTGCGGACGGCGCACCCATACCGACTACCAGAGGGTCGCTGAAGGACAGGCAGGGCAACATCGTGGTCGCCCGGCTCAATGCAGATAATTTGCAGCGAATTGCCCTTGCGGGTAATGGCCGATACGTGACAGTCACCAGCAACGATAGTGATATACGGCAACTGAACCTGGATAGGTATTCGCCTGCCGATAATGAATTTGAAAAAGACGATGATCGCGCATCGGACATCTGGAAAGAAATGGGCCCATGGTTGCTGTTGCCGGTTTTGCCACTCGCCGCACTGGCTTTCCGCCGAGGCATCCTGGTGCTGGCTGTGGTGCTTTTGTTGCCCATTGCTCCGCGTGCCGACGCCCTGGAGCTGATGGATTTATGGCACAATCTGTGGCAGACACCTGACCAGCAGGCACAGGAATTGTTTGATAATGGCGAAGCTGCGGCTGCGGCCAACCGGTTTGAACAGCCTTTATGGAAGGGCAGTGCCCATTACTCGGCGGGAAACTACCAAAAGGCACTGGAAAGCTTCCAGTCTGTTGGTGGTGCCGAGGCCCGCTATAATGAAGGCAATGCCCTTGTCCGGCTGGGGCGGTATGAGGATGCGATCAATGCCTATGAACAGGCTATCCGGCAGTCGCCCGACCATGCGGATGCCATTCATAACAAAACACTGGCGGTGAAATTGCTTGAAAGACAGGAACAGCAGCCTCCGCCGATGCAACAACAGCAGGGTGACCAGCAATCATCTGAAAACTCTCAGCAGGCACAGGGTTCTACTGGAGAACAGGAAGACGCAACTGACCAGAGCCAGAGTACGGCGGCCCGACAGACAGGTGATGAGTCGGAGCAATCTGCTCAGGAGGGAGCTTCCGAAGATCAGCTTTCAGAGCAGCAGGCGTCAATGCCTGATGCGCAGTCGGAACAGTCCGGACAGGAAGATGCCGATGCCGAGGATGCAAATGCCGAATCCCTTGCCAAAAGCAGGGAGCAGGAACTGGCCAGAGAGCAATGGTTAAAGCGCATTTCTGATAATGATCCTGCGGGTTTATTGAAGCGCAAGTTTCAGCACCAATATCGACAAAGGGCACGAACAGATAAAGGAGGAAAGAATTGGTAAGGTGGTTCATATTGTTTGGTTTGTTACTGGCCGTATTTTCTGCATACCCCGCTACCATTCGGGTTACGACAGACCGTAACCCGGTGCCCCTCGGTGAGACATTCAAGCTCATATTCGAGGTGGAAGGCAAGCAGGATGGTGAGCCAGACTTTTCACCGCTGAACAAGAATTTTCAGCTCCTCGGTACCGGCCAGTCCAGTGCCCTCAACATGATCAATGGCAAAACCAGTCAAACCAGGGTTTATACCCTGACCTTAATGCCGCTGAAACACGGGAAAATTACTGTGCCTGCAATCCGCTTTGGCAAAGATAAAAGCAAACCTGTTACGGTAAAAGTACAGCCAGCCGGTGGACAGGCACAGCAGGCCAACAAGGATCAATCTTTTTTTATGACGGCTGATCCCGATGTGACCAACCCCTATGTTCAGCAACAGATCATTGTGAAGGTGAAAATATACCGGAAAATTCACTGGGCAAAAGCTGATCTGGCACCGGTTCAGTCTGAGGGTGTGGAAATCATATCCCGGCAGATCGGAAAAGACAGGACCTATAAAGAAAAATATAAGGGTAAAAATTATACGGTGACCGAATTGCGCTTTGCCCTGTTTCCCCAGGAAAGCGGTGATCTTACCCTGTTGCCCCTTCGCCTGACGGCCAGGGTTGCCGCTAATCGGGCAGCCAGAAAAGGCTATAAGACCAGAGTGATTCACAGTGAACCGGTTAAATTGACTGTCAGGCCGATACCCCCATCTTTTACCGGCAAGCACTGGGTCGTTGCACGGGATATCCGGTTGCAGGAAGCCTGGTCATCGGAGCTGGCCAAACTGAAGGCCGGTGAACCTGTCACGCGCACACTGGCCATTATTGGTGATGGTGTGGGTGTCGGTCAGTTGCCTGATATCGAACTGGAAGATATGACAGGCATAAAAATTTATCCCGAACAACCTGAGAATCAGGAGCAGGCCGGAAAAAAGGGTTTCCTCAGCACGCGCACATTGAAGTTTGCCCTGATTCCGTCGGATGGTGGTATGCACAAGCTGCCGGCAATCGAGGTTCCCTGGTGGAACAGTACAACGGACAAGATGGAGATCGCAGCGATTCCATCGGTGAGCCTGAATGTTATCGGCACTGCTGCCGCGGCCCTACCGCCGGCAGGGAGCCTGATCGGAGTGGAGCCCGATGTGGTACAGATATTACCGGAGCAGCCGGTGTCGGCACCGTGGCGTATGCCCGGCGATGCCCGTTACTGGTCATGGTTTCTTTTGTTGCTCTGGCTGGTTACCCTGATTGCCTGGTGGAGGGCGCGTCAGTCACTGCCAAAAGAAAACCCGCAGACCCCGATCACACCGGAAAAACCGGCCAAGGCATTGCGCAATTTACGCAAGGCATGTCAAACCGATAAACCCGAAGATATCCAGATTGCCCTGCTGGACTGGGGCAGGGCAATCTGGCCCGATCATCCGCCACACAGTCTGGAAGCGATTGCGCAAAGAGTCGGCTCCCCGCTGTCTGACGAGATTCAGTCTTTGTCCCGGCACCTCTACAGCGGTCAAGCGACGGACTGGGATAGCCGCGTCATTGAAAAAGAGGCTTCGCAATTTGAGGTAATGGCAAACAGTGCTCCACAGGATGCACCCGCATCGCTTGAGCCACTGTACCGGTAGCAGATGCAGCTCGGTATCAAGAGAGTGTCGTGGACTTGCGCAGTAACTTGACAAAGCCTGCTCCCTACATAAAACATTTGCAGGTAAATAAGGAGAGATAAGAACTAAAGATTGTTAATATCAGATCGCAGCATTATACTTGAATAAGTTAATGCGCAATAAATCACGGTGGTGGGTTATGGGACGTATAGTATTCAGTTTTTTGCTATTGGTGTTTTCGGGCGCGGTATATTCAGAGAATCGCTTCTCTATGAAGCTTGAGTACGAATTAATTGGTGCATGTGTTGCGGGCCATAAACCACGCTATAGAAGCGGGGCTATTGATATCTGTATATGTGCTTTGCAAAAAACCATGGAGGACGGCTTTTGGCCAGATTATGACAACGATAAAGATTACTATGATGAGATACCAGAATTTACCCGGAAATTTCGAGAAAATATAAAATCTTGCTTGAGTGACGAATAGTCCGTCATTGTCATTCGTAGTCTTGTTTTTTTAGCCATTCTCCCACCCCCGATGCTTTGATTGCTTCCACCATGTTTTTGCGAAGTTTGGGGCTCAAACAACTTTTATAGCGATCACTGTACCGATATTCATCGGTGAGGTAAATAGCATCTCTTAGCTTCTCCAGATCAGCAAGAACCTTGCCGGTTGCTTTGTTTTGTTCCCAGGTTTTTCGCTGAAAAGTCTTTTTTATGCGTTCCTGCCATTTTCCAAGGCTCTTTTTGTAGTCCCTCTCATCATCAAGACCAGCACCAATACTACGATCATAAATTGGGCCAAAAGTTTTTTCACAAAGCCCCTTCTGCGTCCATCCAAAGTATTCCTGCAAATCACGGATTTCTTCATAAAGTTCCCGACATTCGTCGGCAATTTCTTGTTTTGAAAGCATTATTTCTGATCTGAATTGCCTGATTTTTGGTTGCGCTGGTGTCCCCAGATGTCCCCATCGGGTCCCTGATACTCCTCGCCAAGCCATGCAAACGCATGGTGATGTTAGTGCAAAAAGCACCAATCGACAATTTTATTTTGAGGAAATCATTATGTTAAAGAAAACTGGAAATCGCATACCTGACCTGGTGGTTAATTGGCATTTGCTGGAACCATGTCAGTTTAAGTGCAAGTATTGCTATGCTGAATGGGAGAAAACGCGGCTGCCGGAAATATATAAAGACCCGCACGCCTCCAGTCACCTCATTGAGCAGATCGCCTTACTGGAGCATGGCAGATCGGCGGTGCGTCTTTCATTTGCCGGTGGTGAGCCGTTGTTGGATAAAAAACTTTCGGCAAAAATTGACCGCGCCAGAGATCATCAGCTCGCTGTTTCAATAATCAGCAATGGCCATTTATTGAAACAGGACTTTCTCCGTGAAAATGGAAAAAAAATTGCAATGCTGGGGATTAGCATAGACAGCCTGGAACCCGTCAGGAACGAGAAAATTGGGCGTAGAACGCTCACCGATAAGCAGACTGACTATCAGAACATCATAAAATTGCTATCTGTTGCACGTGAGATTAACCCGGATATTCGCATTAAAATCAACACTGTGGTCAATCCATTTAATTTTGACGAGGATTTGTCAGAACTCATTGATCGCATCAAGCCTGACAAATGGAAGGTGCTGCGGGTTTTGCCGGCGACAGCCAAAAGCATGATACAGGCTATTTCAGATGAGCAATTTATGCTTTTCCGAAAAAAACATGCGCATATTTCATGCGCGATCTTTGAAGATAACGAGTGCATGAAAAACAGCTATCTTATGATTGATCCATATGGCCGATTTTTCTTTAACAAGGAGAATGGAGAGTATGGATATAGCGATCCGATTCTCACAGTTGGCATTGAGGAGGCGTTCGCCCAAACCAGCTTTGATGAAGTCAAATTCAGCAACCGTTATTCTGATGGAGTGAAATGATGAAAAGCAGAACATGTTTTAGTAGATCTGGCGAACCGTTGACCGAATATCAGAGTGAGTCGCATGCGCGTAGAGGGGCAGACTATGTCCGTGAGAAATGGGAAAAAGACATGGTGCCCTACCCATGTGATGAATGCGGCAAATGGCACTTGTCACCGGCTGATCGACAAACTCCTTCGACTTATTGTCATTCATGTGGTAAGAAATTATATGAAACTGAAGAAGATGCTCAACGAAGAGCAGAAATACGGCGTGAGGAAGGAGGAGTTGATTTGTCAGTATATAAATGCCCGGACAATGAAGGGTGGCATTTGACGAAAGGGGAGTTCTGATTAACTCAGAGTCGTCCTCGATATAGGGATGTATCTCTAAAATCAATGGCAGAGGTGTTGTTTCCCTATACTCCGAGCAGGCCCATCCTGGGCCTGCTCGGGGACTCTTTGGGTATCATTGAACAGCCCATGGGTTGTCTGCGAGCTATGCCCTGTTATTGATGAAGTCAGTGACCAGACTTGGGCCTGATTACCCCGGTGCATAACAGCCAGAGCACCGGACAGCTCTTCGAGAAATTTTTCCGTCTAACCCGATTCAACATCAGGCAAACAGAGTCCGGCGGCAAATTCAAAGGCGATGATTATTGGTCCTTATATGCCAGTTCCAGGGCCGGTATCCATAATCGTTTTTCTTCTATGCCATCACGGACCCGGGCCCGGATAAACATGCCCCTCAGTGTTTCTATGACCACCGGGGTCTTTTCATTTTTCGCATAAGCACATTCACCCATTATCATCAATCTGGCAAGGCCTATGATATTTTCGGCGTTGACATAATCGTGATATGTCTTGATGGCCCGTTCGCTCTCGCAGAGCAGTGCGCCACGGGTAAAGTATCGAGGCTGTCCAACCCGAAAATGTCTTGCATACAAATCATCGGGCAGGATTTTATACAGGGCATCTGGTCTCGGTCCAAGATGTGAACCGGTTCCAAAGTAGATCAGGATGGTTGTTGCCATCATGGATACTATGGCGATGGTAAATACCCACTTAAAGCTGTTCCTCCGCATAATAATATCCGCTTGCCAACTCAGGAGACCTGTTCAGTTTTTCGGATAGGCCTGTTGCAGTCTTTTGTAAACCTCATCGGCATACCCCCCCATATCCGGGTTGATGTCGGCAAGAATATCGGCCAGGTGCTCATTGTCTTCCCGGTCATTCCAGACCTTGATGTAGCTGCCATCTCCGTAACCGTGATCCTGCCTGAAAAAATTCAGTACATTTTTGCCGATATACCGGCGGAACAGTTCGTCAAATGACAGTTCGGCGGCCTGCATGAGATTGGCGAAAATGGAGGTATCGGCTGCCCCGGTTTGCAGGACTCTCAGGGCAAGGTTTTCGATTGCCTCGCGAATATCCATGGATTTTTCAGGTTGCTGTATTTCCTTGACTATACGGCTTGCAATGTCGTCATCGGTCGCGTCGGTCAGCAGCATATCGCTCATGGTAAAGTGCCATATATCAACGATTTCCAGCCGCACCTGTTCCATATCAGGTTTCTGGTGTTTCCACCACTTCCAGCCACAGTGGTCCAGCATTTCTGCACATTCGGTCCATATTGCCCGATGCCAGGCATAACCCGCCTCACGCCAGTCAGGATTAACCCGCCTGTTCATGGCATCCTGCATTTTCAGCATGGTCAGCACCTTTTCTTTCATTATGGTTTCCATACGGTGGCCCTGATTATTCTCGCTTGTGCGCGAACAATAGCCAATACATTATTCCGGCATCTGTCGGCAAACCTCAACAAAGCCGCCTCAAAATAGAATATGATATACATATGAATGACATCGATCTTAAAAACACCGACTACTATATCAACCGCGAACTCAGTCTGCTGGCATTTAATGAGCGCGTTCTGGCGCAAAGCGGTCAGCAGGATGTCCCCCTGATTGAGCGCCTGCGATACCTGTGTATTTCATGCACGAACCTGGATGAATTTTTTGAGGTTCGGGTATCGAGCGTAAAGCAGAAAATGGCAGTATCCAGCGTGTCTGTAACCCCGGATGGCCTGACACCGACCGATAATATGAAGGCCATCAGTATTCAGGCACACCATCTGGTGGAAAGCCAGTACCATGTGCTGAATGAAATCCTTATACCGGCGCTGGAGGCGCAAGAAATACGTTTCATTCGGCGTAATCGCTTTACCTCTCAGCAGGAAAAATGGGTTCATAATTTTTTTACTGAAGAGCTGCTGCCCATCCTGACGCCTATCGGTCTTGACCCGGCCCACCCCTTTCCGCGCATTATCAACAAGAGTCTGACTTTTATTGTTTCCCTTAAAGGAAAGGATGCGTTCGGACGAAGTATCCGTCACGCCGTTGTGCAGGCCCCTCGCGCACTGCCGCGGGTTATTCAGTTACCGCCGGATATGAGAGGCAATGGCCCGTATGACTTCGTTTTTCTGTCGTCCATCATACACAGCTATGTGTCGGAGCTGTTTCCGGGCATGAAGGTGACCGGCTGTTATCAGTTTCGCATTACCCGCAACTCGGAACTGTTTGTTGATGAAGAGGAGATCGACGACCTGTTGCGTGCTTTGGAAGGTGAGTTAATGCAGCGCAATTACGGTGATGCCGTTCGCCTTGAAGTTGCCCATGACTGTCCGGGTGATCTGGTTCAGTTTCTGCGTGCCGAATTTCGCTTGAACGAGGAAGACGTATATCAGGTCAACGGACCGGTGAATCTGAATCGCCTGTCGGCGGTATGCGATATGGTTGATCGACCGGATCTGAAGTTTAGCCCGTTCTCGCCTTCGACCCCCGCGGTACTGGGAGATGCGACAGATATATTCAAGATTATCCAGAAGCAGGATATCTTGCTGCATCACCCCTTCGAGTCTTTCCGCCCGGTTATCGAGTTTTTGTTGCAGGCCGTGAAGGACCCGGATGTGCTGGCTATCAAACAGACCCTGTACCGCTCCGGCCCGGATTCGGCAGTTGTCAATGCACTGGTGAAGGCGGCAGAAAATGGCAAGGAAGTTACCGTTGTTATTGAGCTTCGCGCCCGCTTCGATGAAGCGGAAAACATTGTGCTGGCCAACAAGCTGCAAAAAGCCGGTGCCCAGGTCGTGTATGGCATCGTGGGCTATAAGACACATGCCAAGATGATTCTGGTTGTGCGTCGCGAAGGCAGCAGGATGACACATTACGCCCATCTGGGGACCGGTAATTATCACGCAAGAACGACAAAACTCTATACAGACTACGGTCTGTTGACCTCCAACAAGGCGATATGCCGCGATGTACAGCATGTCTTCATGCAGTTGACCGGGCCGGGGCAAAAACCAACCCTTAAAAAGGTGTTGCAATCCCCCTTCACGCTGCATGAAACGATATGGCGATTGATCGCCCGTGAAGAAGAAAATGCATGCAATGGAAAGCCGGCCAGAATTGTTGCCAAGATGAACTCTCTGGTCGAACCGAAGACCATTCGCGCACTGTATCAGGCTTCGATGGCTGGCGTGGATATCAGGCTTATTGTACGTGGAATATGCTGCTTGCGCCCCGGAATTGAAGGAGTTTCCGAAAACATCACAGTATGCTCGATTATCGGCAGATTTCTGGAGCATACTCGCGTGTTTTATTTTCATAATGGAGGTAATCCAGAGGTCTATGGCTCCAGCGCCGACTGGATGGATCGCAACCTGTTCCGCCGCGTGGAAACAGCCTTCCCGGTAGAAAATAAAAGGCTGCGTGATCGCATTATTGAAGAACTTGATTTTTACCTGATGGACAACTCTCAGGCATGGCTGTTGCAAAGAGACGGGCGATACATACCCTCAATGACTGACGGCGGAGAAAGCTACTCTGCCCAGCGGGCGTTATTGGAGAAGTTTGCTTCCTGATAAAAGCAAAGACGGGATATGCTGATTTGAATACAATAGATTTGATCAGAGCAGTCAATAGCAGTAAAGGCTTTGCGGCAACCGCGCCGTCGAGGTTCGCATAACCGGGGACAGAAAATATGAGGATTGAAGACGCAAAGGGCGCTCCGATTTCCAGTCTTGATGATTGGGCCGGAATCTACAGCACCCCACGATCAGCCCAACATTGGAAGAAACACCGAAGTGCCTATTCGGTGGCCGAATTCATCCTGAACCTGAATGGAGGGGATTACATACGCGCCCGGGTATCAGATGCCATCGGTCAACAAGTGGAGTTTCAAAAGGCAATCCCGGAATACGAGGTCAAATTTGACAAGTTTGGTCCAGGCCGCGTTCATGACCTGGCCATGTGCGGAAAAACTGATTCAGGTCGAAGCCTGTTTGTCGGGGTCGAGGCCAAGGTTGACGAGCCCTTCGGACAAACGGCTCGAGGGGCATACTCGGCAGCAAAGGCCAGACAGAGCGCGGGTGAGTCGACCAAGGTCCCGGAAAGGATTGAAGGCCTGCTGAAAATGCACTTCGCGGATACCGACCCCGGAATGTTCGATGTGCGGTATCAACTTCTCTATGCCACGGCCGGTACACTTGCCGCCGGCGCGGACATTTCTCTCCTATACATCATTGTCTTCAAGACTCCTCTGTACAATGAAACCAAGGGCGCGGAGAACTATCGCGACTATGTGGATTTTCTCGGCAAAGTGAGTGCCCGAAAATTGACCCTGTCCGACAAGGCGGTCGTAGGCCACAAGCTTTCATTGAAAGGCAAGGAACTCTTCTGCCTGCATGAATATTTTGATCTCTAGCCGATATTCCAGACGCTGAAGGAGTTTGACATGAACGCAAGGAACGGTATGAGGCCGGTGGTGCATCCGGGAGAAATCCTGCGCGGCGAGCTTGATGAACTCGAGCTATCGGCCAACGCGCTGGGCGTGCCGGTGAACCGGGTAACGATGATCCTGAACGACCAGCGGGACCATCTATAATAGATATCATGAATCGTTATAGAACTATCTTCTATCAATTACATCTGAAGAATAAAATCAGGGCTGACAAATTATATCCTTGCCGGCATATGTTTAAAACAGGAAATCAAGTATGTTGAAGTTTTTATTCGGTATTTCAGGTGTTCTCGTGATAGCGGTAAGCCTGTCAAGCTGTTCTGATGATGCGCTCGTGGCCAGCAGGAATTTGAGTAAAGCGGCTGACAACTTTGAAATCAATCGGCGCATTGTATTTTACAATGGCATTACTGAGCAGTATATCTTGATGATTGAGGGATATTGCTCGCTGATAAAAGACCGTACTGATAATCAACTAGAGGTAACCTGTAAAACGGGCCCTTCCAGTTACAAGAAGCACTTTTTGGGTCTTTCGGATAATGTGACCTACTTCGCTGAGCAGGTGAGCTCAGAAAAAGTCAGTGCTCACTATTATCGAGTGACCTTTAAGCCTCAAACGATTATTCCTGATATTGATATTCGTGGTGAGGCGGAATTACCTCAGCTTCAGCAATAGACACTGATGAAGCACTAAAGTATGAATGATTTATAACAAATATGGAACCTGATCGAATGCACGCAGAAATTAAAGAGTTGCGGGAGCTGTTGCTGGAGGGGTTGCCCGATGAGGCTGCCACATAATCCTGATTTCTACGGCCCATCAAAATTGAAAGCCGGTCAGAAAATTTATAGGTGCCCGGACGATTTCAGTTTTTATTCCAATATCGGGTTGCAATTCCCTCTCCCAGATCGGCGTCTATCAGGCGGTCGCGGACTTCCAGTAGTTTTTCAATCAATGCCGGCTCTGATTTTTCATAGGCTGCTGCATCGGGCTTTCGTTTAACCACCACTCCCAGCAGCTCCGTGATCGCATTGCCGATGGAATTCTGGCTGATTGTTGTGATCAGATCGCCGCTGTCATTGCGGTATATCAATTGTTTGAAAGCCGGTTGCCAGCGGATGGAACTGGCATACCGGGCATCCCTGATACAGCGATTTCGGACCATTCGGGCGGTTTTCAGAAAATCATTATTAAACAGCAGAATATTTTCCACGGCATCCGGGAAATCAAGGTCTTCCGGTTTGGGTGCATTGCGTGTGGATACCTGGGAAAAGAATGTCCTGTAAAAATCTATAAAGCCCTTTAGCAGAGAGTCGTACTCTTTCCAGAAGCGGGGATCTTTCAGTGTTTGAGCGCCGCCATTGATTTTCCAGCATGGCAGGCCCTGTGGATAACCGGTTAATTTCAGTCGATGATACCGGTCGCTATTAGCTTCCAGGATATCAAGTTCCAGTGCCTCGTCCATAAATTGACGGTAAATATCGTGCATGTATTTTTCAAAGAGACTATGCTGGCCGCCGTCAGTCAGATTTGGATTGTCCGGATCTGCTATCCCGGCATTGCGAAGTTGCTGCATGTCAAAGACCATAAAGTGGTTATGCAGCATACGGATGCTGGGAACACCGGGTGCTGTCAGCGGCCAGGTTGCATCCAGGCTTGCCTCGCCTGCCAGAACCAGTGCATCGGTCGGGCTGGGGTATTTTTCCAGCATGTATTCAATCATGATCTGGTTCATGCGATTCCAGACGTTGCGGGTTTGCTCCGGTACCTGGGTGCGGCGCACTGGACGCCCCAGCGGATTTAATACGGACCGGGAAGTGTTATACATAATAGAGGCATCAAACTCGTTGGTATGTCCCAGTGCCTTGCGATACATCAACAGCCCCTCAGGGTTGATTAACAGGCCATTGTTGTGCACCAGATCATTGAGGTTTTCGGCACTGTTGAAAAATTCATTGGGTGCCATGCCCTCGGGGATGTCCAGAGGAATCGGGCGAAAGGGAGTAATAATTTCTCTGGGTCCACATTCCATTGCAATTTTCCTTGTCGATATAACCTATTAATTTTCAGTGGTTCGCTGAGCCTTTTCTGATCAATATCCGGCGTCCCGTCGGATAGTTGTACTGTTATTCAGTCCGGGATTTTCAACCGAATGCCACTTTCCGCAAGCCACCGCTGCTCCTGTTCCAGATCGGCCTGGGTCAGGGGGTGTTGTTCGAGCCACTCTGCATTCAGTATCAGACTGACATCATCTTCATTGACGCGCATACGAACTTCAGGTTGTTGCCTTTCGCTTCGTCCCCGGTTGAACAATACGGCGAGCCGTAACAAAATAATCAGGCGCCGCATCAGTGTTATTTTCTCCGGCCTGAAATGCTCCAGTATCTGATGAGAGAATTTTTGCCGGTGCAGACGAACCAGAATCGACAGCACCTCCTGTTCCTGACGGGAAAAGCCGGCCAGATCCATGTGTTTCAATATGTAGGCACCATGTCTGTGATGTTGACTGTGCGCTACCATAAGTCCGATTTCATGCAGTTGCGCCGCCCACTGCATGACCAGTTTATGCCGTCGCTTCAAACCCCAGTCGTCTTTTACCTGTTTGAAAAGGCAGGTCGCCAAATCCCTGACGCGCCTGGCCTGCTTTTTGTCAACATGATGCCGGTCTATCAGATCGCGCACGGTCTCCGAGCGAGTATCATGCTCTTTGCTGCGACCGATGAGATCCGCTAGCACACCCTCTCGCAGAGATCCATCGGAAACCCGCATATGCCTGATTCCCAGTGCGCGAAAAATTGCCGTCATCACTGCAACACCGCCAGCAAACACAGGCCGTCGGCGTTCGCCGAGACCGACCAGATTGAGGTCGTCAACATGACCGGCATCAACGACTTCTGCCAGCAAACGTTCCAGTGCCGCCGGTGTAATTCCGCTTTCGCTGAAACCAGATTCGCGCACAACGCGCTCAATGGCGCGTACGGTTCCAGAAGTGCCGATCACGTCAACCCATTCAAACTGCCTGAATTTTGCTACGTATGGTTCCAGTTCAATGCTGGCCGCCAGTATGGCCCGGCGCATTCGTGAGGCTGTGATTTTGCCGCCGCCGAAAAATTTTTCGCTGCTGCTGACACAGCCCATATACAGGCTTTCAAGGCGTATCGGTTTGGTTACGTCGCCAACGATCATCTCGGTGCTTCCCCCGCCGATATCAATCACCAGACGCAGCCCCAGGTCTTCCTTGAGAGTTTCGGAGACACCGAGGTAAATAAGGCGAGCCTCCTCGATGCCGGAAATAATATCAACAGGAAAGCCCAATACGGCTTCTGCCCGCTCAATAAACCGGTCTGAGTCTCTGGCCCTGCGCAATGTATTGGTACCGACGATGCGAACATTGTCGCTTTTTATACCACGCAGGCGTTCACCAAACCGTCTCAGGCAATCCAGCGCACGATCTGCCGCTTCGTCGGCCAGCCGGTTTTTACTATCCAGGCCGGCACCCAGACGCACCATTTCACGAACCCGATCAACAACGGTCAGCGTGTTTGCGCTATAGCGGGCAACCACAATATGAAAGCTGTTCGAACCCAGATCAATCGCGGCGTATTCGCCGCCGCGATCTTCGTTAGAAGGCACCATTTCTGCCCGCACTGCCAGAGGATTGTTGTATCGGCCCGATGATATCCCGTGTCTCTTTCATTCCCATTTCGATTCCATGCTGATAGGCCCTGCCCCAGGCCCAGAATTCATGCCCTGCAATGATGTTCTCGGCATCCGGTATGATATTGTCCTCGACATAGGTCCAATAACCGGATTGAGTCAACTGCCGGATAATGCCATTGGCATAGCCGCGGTTATACCAATGCTGCTGATTATCGCCGTGCTCCAGAAACCCGGCTGTTTCCTGATACAGGCGATCAACAATGCTCAATAACCTCTGCAATACGGCGAGCTGCTCTTCGGTGTAGCTGGTATCATCCATCATCCTAATCGAAAAAATGCTCTGGCTGTCGAGGTCGTTTCCATGGCCAACTGCTCAACCGGTTTATCCAGTACAGCGGCCATGGTTGTCGCAATGTGTGGCAGATAAGCCGGAACATTGCGCCGATCTTTGGGAGTGGGTTTCAGGTCGCGCGGCAACAGATAAGGGGCATCAGTTTCAATCATCAGGCGATCAGCCGGAATTTTATGGATAAACTCCCTCAGATGGTGGCCGCGCCGCTCATCACATATCCAGCCTGTGATACCGATATGCAGATCCATTGCCAGCAGCCCCTCCAGCTCATGCTCCTCACCGGTGAAACAATGTGCCACCGCGGCGGACAGGTGAGGCCGGTAATCCCCAAGAATTTGCGCAAACTCATCATAGGCATCGCGCATGTGCATGAAGACCGGTATCTGGTAATCCACGGCAATCCGCAACTGTCTTTCAAATGTCTCCCGCTGAGCCGGATGCGGCGAATAATTCCGATTATAATCCAGGCCACACTCGCCGATCGCCACGATTCTGCCTGCCTCCGCCAGCTCACGAAGCAGGGCATCGCTGGTATCGGAATACTCGCCGGCATGATGAGGATGTACACCGGCAGTAGCAAACAATCGTCCCGGATACTGTTGAATCAAATCCTGTGCCTGACGGTTGCCCGCATCATCTGTCCCGGTCACGATCAAAGTAGAAACCCCCACATCCTGTGCAGCCTGCAATACCTCCGGCAGGTCATGTCGAAAAGCAGAGTGTGTCAGATTGGCACCGATGTCGATAAATTCCATAGATGCGTATCATACGCATGAAAAAAGTTGCGGCAAACAACCGAAATGGCGACCCCATGGCACAATATGCGGCATCCGGGAAGAAAGGCAATCGCACTGATCAATGTAATTACCGCTGTTTTGGGTGCATAGTAAGGCCTCATTCTGCCTCTATCTGCTTTTTCTATCTGTAGAAATGTTGGTAGCACATCTGGATGCCACTTCCGGGTTCGGCTGAAAATAGGTGGGGGTTGTCCTAACGATCAAGATCGCCGGTGGAAGTGGAGCGCGGCATAATTGCCATCCGAGTGCAGCACCTTGCTACGCACTTGATTTACTTATTATCTATGAAACCCAATACCATCAATGATGTTTCAGCCACATCTGTCATTGTGGTGGAAGCCGTCCATCGACAGTTCCGCAAACTGACCAAAACCAAGGGGGGCTTTGCCAATGAAAACAGCCGGCTCAAGTTGCTCTATGCCGGCATACTCAATGCTTCGAACCGCTGGACGCATCCCTTACAAAACTGGAACCTGACTCTCTCGCAAT
>JAJDYQ010000014.1 GCA_022825085.1 Gammaproteobacteria bacterium | reverse complement strand
GAATAACCCACCTCCTGCCTGCGCACGATAGCCCATTGTAAAACGGCTTGATATGGCGTTGTCAAGCCCTTTTAGTGACTTGTTAATACCCAGTTTAGCATAAATTCTGATATTGACCATAAAAATCTGCTGTTCCAGTCGTTTTTTCAAGTGGCAGGTTTGGCCCGATATGCTGTCCCTGCTCTGGTTCAAACGGGCTTTTGTGATGCGGGGTCGGTGATGCCGGCCGCTGTAAAGCCGGCCTCGCGTAAATGGCAGGCGTCACAGACACCCCAGGGTTCGCCCTGTTCACCGGCCTGATAGCATGAGACTGTCAGTGAGTAATCGACGCCGAGGGCGGTTCCCCACTGGATAATGCGGGCTTTGCTCAGGTGGATCAGCGGGGTTTTGATGGTGATCTGTCGGCCCTGGACCGTGGCCCGTGTCGCCAGCTTCGCCATGGCCTGGAGGGCATTTTCCGGTATAATTCGGCTGTGCTGACAGTGGCAGAATGCCGGTCATTCGGATTCGGTTATTGTTGCCGCCATCGGTTTTTCAGTTGCCTGTCCGGGTGTGCCTTTTGTCTATGTCTTTTTTGTCGCGTTACCTGTTGCTGTTTTTGTTAGCCGTTTCTTTCGGTTGTCTGGCTGATTTGCCGCCGGCAGTGCAGAATATTCTCAACGCGCACCGTATTCCGCATGACAGCCTGGGGGTTCTTGTACAGCCCGTCGGGGAAACGCGGCTGGTGCTGGCGCATAATATTGACCGGGCCTTTAATCCAGCATCGGTTATCAAGATGGTCACGACGTATGCCGCACTGGATATGCTCGGCCCGGAGTATCGGTGGAAAACGGAGTTTTATATCGATGGGCCTTTGCAGGATGGTGTGTTGTCCGGCGATCTTTATGTGAAGGGCTTCGGTGACCCGTATCTTGTCGAGGAAACCCTGTTGCCCACGCTGCGTTCGCTGCGCAGTATGGGGCTTCGACATATCAACGGGCATCTGGTGGTCGATAACAGTTATTTTCAACCGGGCAGCCAGCATCCCGGTGAGTTTGATAACCGGCCCTATCGGACCTATAACGCAAAACCCAGTGCCTTGATGACCAATTTTCAGACGGTACGCTTCACTCTTATGCCGAATGCCAGTGCCGGGGGCGTCGATATCCGGATGTGGCCGGAGTCTGCGGATGTGCGAATTGAAAATGCGATGCGGCTGGCCGGTGGCCGGTGCCGCCCTTCTTATCGATGGCCCACGGTGCGCTCTGTGCGCAACGGTCAGGAGGTAGTGGCCCGCTTCAATGGTCGGTACAGCCGAAATTGCGGCCTGCGTCAGTTCCATCTCGCAGCCGGCAGCCCGCCGGCATTGTTTTACGGGGCGTTCGATTCTATCTGGAAGCTGCTTGGCGGTACTCTGACCGAAGGCGTGCGGGAGGGTGTTGTACCGGCAGACGCCCGGCTGTTACATACTCATATGTCAAAACCTCTGAGTGACATTATCCGATTGATCAATAAGCACAGCAGTAATGTGATGGCCCGTCAATTGATGTTGACCATCGCAGCCGAAAAAAAAGGGGCACCCGGAACTCCGGAAAAGGGGCGCGAGGCGATTGGTGAGTGGCTGCAAGGTCTCAATATAGATACCAATGGGCTGTATATCGATAACGGTTCCGGTCTGTCACGCGATTCGCGTATATCCGCGCAAACCCTGCAGCAGATCATGTTGCATCAGTGGCATAGTCCCTGGATGCCGGAGCTGGTCAGTTCTTTGTCTATCCTGGGCAGGGATGGCACCGGCAGGAAGCGTTTGAGAAATAGTGATCTGAGGGGTTCCATGCACTTGAAAACCGGGTTGCTGGATCATGTCCGTACCATCGCCGGCTTTTATCATGCGGATAACGGGCAACGCTATATATTGATCGCTTTGCAAAATCATAAAAATATCGATAAGCTGGTCGGTACCCGTATTCAGGATGCGCTGATCAAATGGCTGGACGGGCAGTAGTACCGGAAATTCTGTAACCAGAGGAGAAAGCTATGGATTTTGCCGCTTTTGCATGGATTATACTGGCGCTGGCTGTGGTGCTGGTCTATATGAGTGTTAAAACCGTGCCACAGGGCATGGAATATACCGTTGAGCGTTTTGGTCAGTATATTCATACCCTGAGACCCGGCCTGCGCTTTATCGTCCCGGTCATGGACCGGGTTGGTCGTGAGGTCAATATGATGGAGCGGGTCATGGATGTCCCCACTCAGGAGATCATCACCAAGGATAATGCCATGGTGTCTGTTGACGGGGTTGTCTTTTTTCAGGTTCTCAGCGCGGCCAGTGCATCTTATGAGGTCAATAATCTTGAGGTCGCTGTCCTGAATCTCACCATGACCAATATCCGTACCGTGATGGGCAGCATGGACCTCGATGAGTTGCTTTCTCAACGGGATACTATCAATGCCAGATTGTTGACCGTTGTCGATGAGGCAACGCAAACCTGGGGGGTCAAGGTCACTCGTATCGAAATCAAGGATATCGCTCCGCCCCGCGATCTGGTGGATGCCATGGCCCGGCAAATGAAGGCCGAGCGCGATAAACGTGCTTCCATACTGGAGGCCGAAGGTGAGAGGCAGGCCGATATTCTGCGCGCCGAAGGCGAAAAGCAGGCCGCTATCCTGGAGGCCGAGGGCCGCAAGGAGGCCGCCTTCCGCGATGCTGAAGCACGTGAACGTGAGGCCGAAGCCGAAGCCAGGGCAACCAATATGGTGTCCGAGGCGATCAGCAAGGGTGATATCAATGCCATTCATTATTTTGTCGCCGATAAGTATGTGCAGGCTTTGCAGTCCATCGGCACGGCACCCAATGAGAAGGTGCTGTTTCTGCCTGTGGAGGCGACCGGTATCATCGGGGCCGTGGGCGGCATCACTGAAATCACTAAACAGGCGTTGGCCAGTAAAACCGGCGGGGACGGGGCATAGTGGAGTTGATCGAGGCCATGACGCCCTGGCACTGGCTGGCTCTGGCCGGTGCGTTGTTTATCATGGAGGTGTTAATGCCGGCCGCATTTTTTTTGTGGATCGGTATCGCCGCCACTGTTACGGGTCTGCTCCTGCTGCTGGTCGATATCAGCGCCGAAGCCCGCTTGCTGATATTCTCAACGCTCAGTATTGTGTCTATTGTATTGAGTCGGTTGTATCTGAAACGTCATCCGTCCAAAGCCGGTTCTTTTGCTCTCAGCCGGCGCGGCGAGCAGTATATCGGCAGGACATTTACTTTGGTTAAACCCATAGAAAATGGGGTCGGCAAGGCACAGGTGGAGGATAGTCTGTGGCGTGTCGTAGGGGAGGATATGCCGGAAGGCACCCGTGTTACAGTCACCGGCATCCGTGGCAGCAGCCTTGTCGTCGAAAATGCAGGCTAACTATCCGTGATCTCAAAATATATCAGCAGTGTTTTTTGAAAAAACATGTTGTTGTTGTCGCTGACCATGAAAAAACGATTCGCCTTGTGGTGCGCCAGTCCTTCGTAGTTGTCAACCGGTATTTTTCCATCAGACTTGAGGTTTGCCAGCCGGGTGGTGTTTAACGCGGAGTCCATACCCGGTGTGATTCGTTGCAGCTCGGTTTCCCAGAACGGGGTAAGCCAGCGGTGACGGCGCAGCAGTATCATCAGGCTGCCATCGTCCATCGATTCGATGGCACATACCGATAGTCCCTGTTGTCTGTCACGCGGTATTTCATAACGCCGACCATTCGAGCCGTAAAAAGTGACTTTTTCCTGTTCTTCTGTGACCAGTGGCAGCTCTGGAGCTGTCAGTACGCCCAGTTCTTTGTGAATCGTCACTGATTCCAGTGCTTCGTTACCATGGCTGTAGCTGGTGTGCTTCAGCAGGTGTTCCGGCAGTGGTTCGTAGTGCAAAAAGTCTCCGTTCGGCTTGTGCCATTGCAGTCGTGGCCGTCCTTCAAAGGATACCAGTAACTTTTCGTCTCCCGCTCTGCCGTTATCCGCCTGCAGGATGTGCAGGCCCTCGCTGTCGTTGTAGGGGCGGATTAATGCTGTGCCATTCTGTTCTTTCAGGGCATAGGCCCGCTTAAGATCAATCTCTGAAATTTTGTCTCCTGAAAATGATAGTCCGAAGTGAAACAGTGAACCACGGTCATTGATCGCGTACAGGGTTTGTTCGTCTTCACTCCACGCCAGACCGGATAGTTCGACCATGTCCTGCTCGTTCATGGTCGTGGCATGCAGGCGGTGGATGGACAGGATGCGTATGCTGCCGGCTGTCAGCGGCCTTCCCGCATCGGTCACTGTCAGTGCTTCGTAGTCCAGTGCATACAGGCCAGAAGGTATCACCAGCATTAAAAGCAGTATGGCTCGCATCAAAATAATTCCATTTGTTCGTCTGTATGGCGTGGCGGTGTAAATTGTGAGCAGTCAAGCGGTGCCGAGTGGTCGGTCATGCCAGCTTTTTTCATGGCCAGTCGAAATCGTTGTGCAAGCAGGTCGGCATATACGCCTGTACCGGTGTGCCTCTTTCCCCAGTCTGAGCGATACAGTTTTCCTCCGTGAATGTCCTGCATATTGTGAAGTATATGTTCGGCTTTCAGTGGAAAGTGTTCGTTTAACCATTCGGTGAACAGTTGTTTCAGTTCCAGCGGCAGGCGAAGCAGGATGTATTTCGCTGTGCAGGCACCGGCCTGGCTTATGGCAACCATGATATTTTCCAGTTCGTGGTCGGTTAGTGCCGGTATAACCGGCGCAATGAGTACACCGGTCGGTATGCCTGCGTCAGTCAGTCTTTCTATGGTTTCAAGACGTCGCTTCGGCGTCGCCGCTCGCGGCTCCATCACACGTGCCACTTTTTTATCCAGCGTGGTCATCGATACCATGACCCGGACCAGACCTCTGCCAGCCATCTGCATCAGAATGTCGCTATCCCGTTCTATCAGTGATGATTTGGTGATAATGCTGACCGGGTGCCTGCATTCGGCCAGCACTTCAAGCACTGATCGTGTGATTTTCAGTCTGCGTTCTACCGGCTGGTAGGCATCGGTGTTTGAACCCAGCATTATATATGATGTGCATTGGTAGCTTTTTCTGCCCAGTTCTTCTCGCAGTCTTGCCGCTGCATGGACTTTGTGGTAAATCTCTGTTTCAAAATCCAGGCCGGCCGAGTGCCCCAGCCAGGCATGGGTCGGGCGTGCATAACAATATATACAGCCATGTTCGCAGCCTCGATAGGGGTTTATTGATTGTTCATGGTCAATATCAGGCGACCGGTTACGGGCGATTATCGACTTTGTATCATCTGTGTGCAGGTGGATTTTAACCGGTATGTCGTGGCTGTCTCCTTCTCGCCAGCCATCATCATATGATTCATGGGTTTGTATTTCATAACGACCGCTTCGATTGCTGAGTGCACCACGACCTTTCATGTGATGTTTTGTGCTGCCTTGTTTGTGCCAAAGCGTCTGGCCACGTAGTTGTTGACAATGTCCTTAAATTCGCTGGCGATGTTCTCTCCTCGCAGGGTTTTCAGTTTTTTGCCGTCAACAAATACCGGCGCCGCCGGTGCCTCTCCGGTGCCCGGCAGGCTGATACCAATATCGGAGTGTTTGCTTTCTCCCGGCCCATTCACTACACAGCCCATAACAGCTACCGATAAACCTTCTGAACCCGGAAATCTGTTCCGCCAAATCGGCATCTGTTCTCGTAACCAGCCCTGAATGTCCGCCGCCAGTTCCTGAAAAACCGTGCTGGTAGTGCGACCACAGCCAGGACAGGCAACCACCAGCGGTGTGAAGTTGCGCAGTCCCATGGTCTGTAGCATCTCCTGGGCTACGATGACTTCCCGGCTGCGGTCACCTCCCGGCTCCGGCGTCAGTGAGACACGGATGGTGTCGCCAATACCCTGTTGCAGCAGGACACTCATGGCAGCAGTCGAGGCCACGATGCCCTTTGAATCCATGCCAGCCTCGGTCAGCCCCAAATGAAGGGCATAGTCACATTTCGACGCCAGTCGCTGATACACCTGTATCAGGTCCTGTACTTCACTCACTTTGCTGGAAATGATGATGTGGTCACGCCCCAGACCAATTTCTTCCGCCTGACGGGCACTTTCCAGAGCCGAGCGTACCAGTGTATCAAGCATAACTTCACGGGCATCTGCCGGTTCGTCCCGACGCGCATTTTCGTCCATGGCCCGCGCCAGCAACGCTTGGTCCAGACTGCCCCAGTTCACTCCTATCCGTACCGGTTTGTCGTATTTGATCGCCGTTTCAATCATGGTGGCAAATCGTTCGTCGCGTCTGGTACCTGAACCAACATTGCCCGGGTTTATACGGTATTTGGCCAGCGCCTGAGCACAGTCCGGGTACTCCGTCAGCAGGGTATGGCCAATGTAGTGAAAATCGCCAATGAGCGGGACGTTGATATTGCGCTTCAGCAGACCTTCGTAAATCAAACCTACCGCAGCCGCCGCCTGTCTGGTGTTCACTGTGATCCGTACCAGCTCGGAACCGGAACCGGCCAATCGGGCAATCTGTTCAGTCGTCGCGTCTATATCAGCCGTGTCGGTATTGGTCATGGATTGCACCACTATCGGCGCATCACCACCTACCATGACATTCCCTACTCTGACGCCGACAGATCGTCTTCTTGCAATCATTGTGGTTCTCCGCAAGCGTGAATTGATTCAGTGCAGTGAATTATACCGGCCCAGGCTAACGCCTGCGTGCTAAACGGTGTAGAGATTGCGCCAACTGTTCATCCGATATGCCGTTTGCCGATGCTTCAATCAGTTCACGGGCAGAGCAACTCATCGTGTGTCTGTTCTTCCCCAAATGAGCGCTCTCCTGCCGTTCTCTCAGCGGCCTGTTTTTCACCACGATACCGCTCAGTTCTGTCAGGCCACAGGTTCTCAAAATGTCGAGAATCATGCCCTGCTGCATCCTGATGTGCGTTGCCCATTCCCCTCCCCTGACATGGATGACGGCACGCCTGCGAGTGTCAATATCAGCCAGCCTGACCATGGTATCAATCGACAGCGGTAGTTGACGATGCAGGCATTGATTCAGCTTCGATAACCACAGGGCCCGTGTCCGAATACCGGCAAGCACTCCTTTATTAATCAGCGAATCTACATGATGTGCAGGCATCTGCGCATCATACATGGAGCGCCGGCAATACCATACACCGCCGTAAAATATGAATAATCACGCTACCACCCGCTTATTGGTATCGATAAAGTGAAATAAGAATTACAGTATTGTACTTTCGGGCGATAAAGTGAAATAAGAATTGCAGTATTGTACTTTCAGGCGATAAAGTGAAATAAGAATTACAGTATTGTACTTTCAGGCGATAAAGTGAAATAAGAATTGCAGTATTGTACTTTCAGGCGATAAAGTGAAATAAGAATTACAGTATTGTACTTTCGGGCGATAAAGTGAAATAAGAATTGCAGTATTGTACTTTTAGGCAATAAAGTGAAATAAGAAT
>JAJDYQ010000098.1 GCA_022825085.1 Gammaproteobacteria bacterium | reverse complement strand
CAGACTATTCAGGCGATTCGCTCGATTGTCGATCAATATCGTGTTCATGGTCAGCTATATCTGGGTGGCGTACCAATGATTGCCAACGATATGATCCGTTTTATCAGAAGCGATCTGATTGTGTTTGGCATCGGTGTTTTTCTGTTTCTGGTATTGACTCTGGGAATTATTTTTCGCCGGCTTCGCTGGGTTTTATTGCCACTGATCAGTTGTGTTTATGTTGGCTTGTTGATGATCGGGATGCTTGGATTTTTGGGGTGGCAGGTTACTGTTATTTCTTCGAACTTTATTTCTCTGATGCTGATACTGACCATGTCGATGAATGTACATCTGGTGGTGCGTTATCGACAGTTATGCCGGGATCGACCAAATGCGGATCAGCATGATCTGGTGTTGGAAACTGCCCGTAAAATGGTATGGCCTTGCCTTTATACGGCGCTGACCACTATCCTGGCATTTGCTTCGCTCACGGTCAGCGGCATCAAACCGGTCATTGATTTTGGCTGGATGATGACCATCGGCCTTTCTGTTACGTTTCTGGTGACCTTTACACTGTTTCCTGCGCTGCTGGCAAGAATGCCACGCTCCCCGGTTTCTGCCGATGAGAAAGACGGTTATTCCTTTACCGCAGTGCTTGCCGGAATTACCCAGAACTACGGCAGGCAGGTCATGGCATCGGCACTGGTACTGGCAGTCATTGCGGTAACCGGTATTGCCATGCTCAAAGTGGAGAACAGCTTTATCAACTATTTCGATGATGATACCGAGATCTACCAGGGCATGAAGCTGATCGATGAAAAACTGGGAGGTACCACACCTCTGGATATTATCGTGGATCTCAAAGAACCTGCTATC
Source organism: Gammaproteobacteria bacterium (assembly GCA_022825085.1). Classification (GTDB taxonomy): domain Bacteria; phylum Pseudomonadota; class Gammaproteobacteria; order JAJDYQ01; family JAJDYQ01; genus JAJDYQ01. Next base: position 35,533 of record JAJDYQ010000098.1, on the reverse strand, counting down.
GAGGAGCCGGCCGATGATCCTTTTGGGTTTGGTGACATGGTGGATGACCTGGCGGGTGCATTCGGTTTTGAATCCCGAAAGGAAGATATCTGGTTTACGTCTTACAAGGTCAATACGATCAAGAGGGTGCATGATTATCTGGATAGTCAGCCCGAGATCGGCAAGGTGTTGTCCCTTGCGGCACCGGTGCGTGTTGCCGAAGACCTGAATGATGGCCGACCACTGGATAGTCTGGCACTGGCAGTCATGTATAAACAGGTACCTGCCGCACTCCGCAATGCCATGATTGACCCCTACATTGATATAGAGCGGGATGAAGGTCGTGTCAGTGTGCGGGTCAGGGACTCGCTTGAAGATCTGAGAAGAAAGGAGTTAATCGAACGGTTGAATCGTGGACTGCATGAAAAAGTCGGCCTGGAAAATGATCAGTATCGGATCACCGGTGTACTGGTGTTATATAACAACATGTTGCAAAGCCTGTTTTCATCGCAGATTGAAACACTCGGTACGGTGATGACCGGTATTTTTCTGATGCTGGTTATATTGTTTCGCTCCATACGTCTGGCTATCATCGGAATCCTGCCCAATATTCTGGCCGCATTATTAGTGCTTGGTATTATTGGCCTGCTTGGTATCCCGCTGGACATGATGACGATTACGATAGCAGCCATTACTGTCGGTATTGCCGTGGATAACGCGATTCACTATATTTATCGCTTCAGGGAGGAGCTGCCGAAGCAGAACCATGATTATCTGCGTACCCTGCATTATTGCCATGCCAATATCGGCAAAGCGGTCTTTTATACAGCGTTGACTATTATCGCAGGTTTCTCTATTCTGGTGCTGTCTAACTTTATCCCCACCATCTATTTCGGCCTGTTCACTGCCATCGCCATGGCAATCGCATTGCTTGCGGCACTGACGCTGCTGCCCAGGCTTATATTGATGATGCGTCCGTTTTAACGCCATCCGGCATTTTAGTGTCCGAGTTTCATTTTATTCGCCAGCTCAATCTGTCTCAGCCTGTACGGCGCGACGAGGTTGTATTGGGCATCGGTGACGATGCCGCCATGCTGGATGTTCCGGAAGGCCACCATCTGGTCGTGAGCACAGATACATTTAACGATGGTGTGCATTTCCCGGAGGGAACCGCTGCCTGCGATATGGGCTATAAATCCATGGCCGCCAGTCTGAGCGATGTGGCAGCCATGGGTGCAGAACCACTCGCAGTCAATCTGTCTCTTTCCATGCCGGATTCCAGCGAGGCATGGCTGGCCGGGTTTGCACAGGGGTTTTTTGAGTTGGCTGGTCAATATCGGGTGCAGCTCATGGGGGGGGATATGACACGCGGCCCTCTCGGCATCAGTGTCACCATTTTTGCAACCGTGCCGGCAGGCAGGGCAATGCAGCGTAGCGAGGCGCAAGCGGGCGATCTGATTTATGTCAGCGGGACGCTGGGAGACGCCGGTGCGGCGTTGCTGGCATTGCAGGGAGAACTTGAGTTGGCTGAACCTCAACGCAGTGCTCTGATGTGCAGATTGAATCGACCCTCCCCCAGGGTGGAAACGGGTACCTTAATCAGAGACTATGCCAGTGCCTGTATCGACATATCTGACGGCCTGACATCGGACCTGGGCCATATCCTCGAACAGAGCGGTGTAGCGGCGATGCTTTATGTCGATCAGATACCACTATCGGAGCCATTAAAGAGCTGCTTCGATGCAGTCGGCGGCTGGACCATACCTTTAAGCTGCGGTGACGATTACGAGCTTTGTTTTACTGTGCCCGGCACCAGGCAGGGCGAACTGGAAAACCTGCTGGCTGGCAGACAACCTGCTGTGCGCTGTATTGGTATGACAGAGGCAGGCGAACATCTCAAGCTGATGATGCCGGACGGTACAATAAAAGTTGCAGAACCGGCGGGTTATGATCACTTCAGTTAACCGCTGCCTGCCAATATTTTAATCCCGAATTGCCAACGGTCTGCTTATTATGATAAAGCGCAATCAGGTTCCTGTATCGGTCTGGCGCAATCCGATTCATTTCATCGCCTTTGGCCTGGGGACAGGTGCGTCACCTTACGCCCCCGGAACCATGGGTACGCTGCTGGCAGTACCATTGGTCTGGCTGATGTCGGGGATGCCGGTTATCGGGTATCTGCTGGTAACTTTTCTGCTATATGCGGCCGGTGTCTGGGTTAGCGCCAGAACTTCTAACGATATGGGCGTACATGACCATTCCGGAATTGTTATTGACGAGATGGTGGGCTATCTGATCACGATGATATTGATACCTGTCAATATCTGGACGGTAACAGTCGGTTTCCTGGTTTTCCGGTTTTTTGACATCGTCAAGCCCTGGCCGATTCGCTGGCTGGATAAAAGAGTAAAAGGCGGTACGGGGATCATGATTGACGATGTGCTGGCAGGGATTTTTTCTCTGGTCGTCTTACAGTTATTGCTTGTTTGGGAGCTTATATATTGACTTCGAAAATTAAATATTCCACTTATCAAATCGGCATCTGCTAAACAAACCGGTATATCGTCGGTCTGCATGAAAGGGGCTTCTACCCGTGGAGATAGCGAGATTGCTCGGCTTTTGAAGCGTGAAATTGATGCTTGATTCTATTGTTCGATCTAAATAATTCCCCATATTTTACTAATACGGAACTTTGAACACCTTCTACCAAAGAATGGGCATTATATCCCTAACTTCACTAAAAATCAGGATGCTATTGAAATATGAAGCACTATCAAATAATCTGTTACCGGTTACACCCGAATTCAGCAGCTAAAGCTGGTCTGAATAAAGCGATATTAAGCACTAACTGATACCAGCTGGAACAAATTTTGAGTTACAAAACCAACGTCATCAAAGTACCAGCAGCCCGCACTTTGCAACGATGCCATGAGTGTGGGCACACAGACAAAGACAACAGGCTGAGTTTATCTGCCAATCCTGTGATCATCGGGACAATACCGACAAAATACTGCATTCAACATTTTGTACTTCGGGAGTCGGGCTGCTGCACATGGAGGAAGGTGGTATTGAAACAAGACAGCCTGTGGAGCATCAAATGGATGCTGGCTGGATAGAGTCATGGATATAATTCCCCAAAGAATCATATTCATCGCAAGGGTGCTATTTATGACTGGTCTTTCCTGTTTCAGGTATGCCAGAGACCCCGCTCGCGAGGCAGTGCCTTTTGATCTTCTACACAAATTAAAACTGTTTCGGTTTCTTTCTTGTCATATATTCTCATGGGGAACGGGGCCGATCACTGTAGATTGGAAAGAGAATCGCCCTGCTGGCACATCATTAGACTGCATGGTTACAGTAGCATGGCTTCAGGAAAAGCAGGGTAACATCCTGAAGTTCAGGCAGCCTTCGAATGCAATGTGGCGACATTTCAAGAATTATACCCTGATCAATCCAACGAATAGATCAGGGCAAAAATCGGATCACTTTCGGGAGATTATTGAGAGCTGCAATATGGGTTATATTGGGAGGTACTTCATTTCCTCCGATTATGGGCATAAAGTACTCACCCGGCTATCCATCAAGGAATGCCTCCAAAAGTCTGCGAATGAGTGGCTTGAAAGCCATATCAAGGGAGATTGGGTGGCCGTCCATTATCGTGGCACAGATACAAAGAAACATCGGAATGGATATTGTAAAAAGAGATACAGAATAGACCTCAAGCCGTGTGTTACCTATTTAAAGGCAGTGCTGGACAGTCAATACAGTATTTTTGCGTGTTCGGATCAGGCGCAGTTCATTGATGAGATGAAAGCGGCATTTCCAGAGAGAGTGTTTGCACGGGATATAAAACGCTCTCACGATAATACGCCTCTTCATAAGCCTTTGGTCCCCCTTGCGAAGTACGATAATTATGAACATGAGAGAGACGCCTTGATAGATATTTTGATACTGGCAAAGGCCGGGTTAATCTATACAACTGGCTCAGGGTTTGTGGATGTGGTCAGATATTTCAATCCAGAGACTAAAATTATATCACTGGACGGAAGACCAATAGGGGGTGGGAAAAACAATGTGCCTATTCCTGAGCCGGATTTATTCAAAAGGCTGGCTCTGTGAACCCAAATAGTTCTGGGATTCAGGTTCTTTGAGCCTTCGCAGACACTTAAAAGCCTTCAATGACGATATTTTTATTTTGAGACCCGTAATGGATCGTGCATCCGCACTGGAAATGCTTACCTTCGTACCCGCCTGTGTTACTGGTGTTCGTGTCATGGTCGCTCTGTCAGATTCGGAGTCTGGCAAAGCCGCAGGCATGCTATCCGCTTGACAGTGTTTGCAAAGTAACCATATTCATGCTATTTTCTCATCTTCGAAAAAATCTGGATGTTATTTTGTTGTCCGCAAAAGCCAAATGGAACTCCTCTCTATTGGCAGCACGCTGTTATACGTGTTATCGCACACTCAGCCTCAGGCTGAATCGAATCAGTGACAGAGATATTCCACCTAATCTTGTTATCTCACCGGGTGGTGTGGCCACAACCATATTGATGCGCCATATACAAAGCTTTATTCATATAAATCATATAGATGATGTGGATGGTCTGAAACATATCCCGTATCTTGTACCGAAATTAAGTAAGGCACGTGTTCTTTATCTCTATCACGACCCAGAGATTATATATCAAAGTTTACGGAGACGAACCTACTGCAGGATGCATATGAGGAAACTTGGGAGAGCTCTATGGCCATTGATACCGCTACTGCCCAGCTATTTTGACAAAATGACTTTCCAAAAACCTCTCTTGTCAGCTATTAACAAGCAAATCGAAACATTCAGGGCATATGATCCGGACTTGGTCCTGTGCATTGAATATAATGATATTTGGGAGCGCAAAGAAGACATCGCAAAGCACTTTGGCATAACTGATCCGTCCTTCGTGAAGAGTTTTCCGTCGAAAAAACAAAGGGAATCAGATACCCCCCCCCCCCCCTTCACCTCAGAAGCAAACTCCGAGATAACCAGGGGGCAAATGGAAGCTCTACACCCCACCGGCTTTCTGGAAAATACTGACAGTACCATCGCTACTCATCAACGCAATCGTCCGACAAATATTCCGCTACGGCATTTTCTGGCGACCACTGAAGGCGCGGGCAATCGTACCCTTGTCAATATATTCCAGCTCTCCCCCTACGGGAACACCATAAGCGATACGAGAGCAGCGGATATCCGACTCTTTCGCCAGATCACTGATATAAAATGCCGTTGCCTCTCCTTCCACGGTTGGATTGGTCGCAAGAATCACCTCTTTGATCACCTCATTCTCGAAGCGCCGGGCCAATAAATCCATACCGACATCCTCAGGGCCAATGCCATCAAGCGGGGACAGATGCCCCATCAGGACAAAAAACAACCCCCGATAGTCCGTAGCCTGCTCCAGTGCCATGACATCAATCGGCGATTCAACCACACATAGAACACTGGAATCACGCCGTTCATCACTACAGATTCGACAGATTTCATCTTCAGTCAGATTGCGACACGAGCGACAGTTCTTCACCTCATCCATGGCAGTGATCAATGATCGGCCAAGATAACGGGCACCCTCCCGATCCCGCTGCAACAAATGAAATGCAATCCGCTGGGCCGACTTCTGACCTATACCCGGCATGATACATAAATCGTCAATCAGCCGATCGACCAGATTTTTACAGGCATCACCTGACATAAGGCATGAAGAAAATATAATGAAGATAATCGGATCGGAACAGAACTGTCGTTCAAATCCAGCGGAGTATGTACTCGTTAATTGATACGCTCCGCAGATTCAGAATGGCAGCTTCATACCCGGAGGCAAATTCAAACCGCCGAGCATGTCTGACATCTGATCCTGCAGCTGGCTTTCAACCTTATGCGTGGCATCGTTGATGGCTGCGGCAATCAGGTCTTCCAGCATCTCTTTGTCGTCCAGTATGCTCTCGTCAAGCTCAACACGGCGAGCCTCATGCTTACCATTCACAACGATCCTGACCATTCCGCCGCCAGACTCACCGATAACCTCCCTGCCCGCCAGCTCCTCCTGCTTCTTCTTTATATCTTCCTGCATTTTCTGAGCCTGCTTCATAAAACCGCCTAAACCACCCTTCATAACATCACCTCATAAAAATACGAAAACCCGGTATCAGCCGGAGCTTTCCTGACTCTTATCAACCGGCTGAACCGTATCAACTGCCACGGTTGCCCCAAACACCTCTTCCATCATACGGACATTTTCATCCTGTTGAATGGATTCAATCGCCGCCGCCTGACACTCCTTGTCCTGGCGCTGTTCGCGCTGCATCGGCGTCTCCGAGGAAACAATGCCGGGCTGTATCCTGACCTTCATAGATCGGCCAAAAAATCCGGTAAGTGCTTCCTCAATTTTTTGCTTCGCTCCCTCACTGAGCATGTTCGCATGGGACTGATCCAGTATAAGACGCACAATATCACCTTCAATCGCCTCCAGTTGGCAATTCGCAGCCATCTGCCGTGATCTGCCTCGCAAATCAAGTGCATTGAATATTTCCAGCCAATCAGACGGCTGACTGGATGAACCACCCGATGCCGCTCTGGAAGAGTCAGAGGGCACGCTGTTCGTCGGTGCCACACTGGATGAAGGCATCCTGCCAGCCGATGACCCGGCACTGGCAGGAGACGCTGCCATGCCCTGACTTACCGACTTTTCCTGCCAGGGACGAAATGCCATCATACGCAGCAGGGTTATCTCAAACCCCTCCCGTGGTACAGGGTTTAATCGCAAATCATCACGCCCCTGCAAGGCAATCTGGTAATAGAGCTGAACATCCTGCGGCGAAATATCCGTTGCAAATGCCTGAATCCTGTCCGGGTCGTCCCAATCCTCTGTCATACAGCCAGCCACCTGCTGCTCCATGGCAACATGGTGCAATATCGAAATCATCTCTGCCAGCACATCTGAATAATCCGGACTTCGTTCATCCAGAGCATCGACCGTCTGCATCACGGCCGCCGCATCATTATGGTGGACCTGCTCAATCAACCCGTATATATGGCCGGTCTCAATGGTGCCCAGCATGTTGCGCACCTCACTGTCAGCCACCTGCCCACCGCTGAAGGCAATCGCCTGATCGAGAAGGCTCAAGGCATCCCGCATACTGCCTTCTGCGCTACGCGCCAGCAGACGCAACCCGGACTCATCAAAGTCGATATTCTCCTGTTGCAGGATATAAGACAGGCGCTGCACAATATCGGCAGCCGGCAGCTTTTTCAGATTGAACTGCAAACAACGCGACAGAACTGTAACCGGCAGCTTTTCAGGGTCGGTTGTCGCGAGCAAGAACTTGACATGTGGCGGCGGTTCCTCAAGCGTCTTCAACAAGGCATTGAAGCTGTGTCTGGAGAGCATATGCACCTCATCAATCAGATAAACCTTGTAACGCCCTCCGGTCGGAGCATACTGGACATTTTCCAGCAATTCGCGGGTATCCTCGACTTTGGTACGGGATGCCGCATCGACCTCAATCAGATCAACAAACCGCCCCTCATCAATCTCGACACAGGCCGAACACTGCCCGCAGGGTTCGGAAGTAACTCCTGAATGACAATTCAGTGACTTGGAAAGAATGCGCGCAATCGTAGTTTTACCGACGCCCCGCGTCCCGGTGAACAAAAACGCATGATGCAAACGCTCGCTATCCAGACCGTTAATCAAAGCCCGCGCAACATGCTCCTGACCGACCAGTTCCGCAAAATTTTTCGGACGCCACTTGCGCGCCAGTACCTGATAACTCATGCCATTATGCCATTCACGAAAACCGGACAAGTGCCCTGGCTCTATGTATATAGGAGAATCGGGTCGGCTCGTACCAGCCAGTCTCCGGCGCCCGAACCCGCCGCTGCGGCTGCTCCCTTCCGGGCCTGACCGGGTTCACGGCTTATCGTCGCGGAGGAGCCGGCACGAACCGAATCAGCATAATGCCGGAATCACGCCAATAAATAAAGGAAAATGTCAGGAACCGACCGCAGCAGCCCGGCACAACATACAACGGCTGCCGGGCCGACACGATAATACCCTCTAACAGTACCGAACACGGGGCACGGCCCTGTCTGCCCGGAATAATAACGACCGAGGATATCCACACCCGCACTACCGATATTGACGGCATTCATCCGGGACAAATGACAAAGCCCCATCATCAACCATCCGTCAATCAGACTGGCACAGAGCTTCAGGCACTCCCGACATTATACTTTGCAAGAATATCCATGATGTCGGAAGGTTTTTCGGAGACCGCGAACTCCCATTTGCCGAAGCCGCCATTTTGATTGACGGCTTTCACCCACTCTTTCATATATTCATGTTTGGTATGGTCTTTTTCTGTCAGGCGACCTTTGGTTTCCAGTACCAGCAGTTTTCCCGACTGCATCCGCACCAGGAAATCGGGACGATATTTTTTCACGACACCGCTGTGGATATATAAAATCTCAAACCCCAGATGATCATTTTTAACCCATGCCTCAACGGCCTGATTTCTGTCAAGCTCGAAAGACTCTGATGCCTCCCAGGTGCTGTCATAAACGCAGTAATTGATATGGCTTTTTTTCGCAGCCCTGCAGGGCTTACCGGTTCGCCATGGGCGCATATCATCGGTTGATCGAATCGGATAGCTGTCATCAAATACGGGAATGGTTTTCTCTGTATTATTGAATTCTATAGCCTGCCAGAAATGACGAATGACCTTTGACATATTGAGCGTTATGACGAGCTGCCTTTTGCGGGCATCCTGATTAAAAAGAGCGGGCATTATCTGTATGCGCTCCGAATCCAGAAACCGTTCCGCAAGACGTACCAGTTCAGCCATCAGCAACGGCGTGGATGCCGACCATTCCGGCTGCATTTCCCTCCAGACGGTTTGCGCGGCTTTGAATATCAGGGTTTGTTGGCGAGAATTTTCCACCAGTTCCTCAAAGCCAATATCTTTAATTTGGGAGACATCGGGCTTGTTATTGACCGTGGGCGCAATCTCTGCTATCTGAACGGTTTTAGAGGCATCCAACTCCAGCGTGGCTACCTTTTCCCAATCAACGGAAAGCGCAGGCCTGTAAATTCTATCGATACGGATGACATTGGGCCAGGAAATGGCAAACTGCCTCCTCTCATCCAGGGGTTGAATTGTGATTTTCGGTGACGGAGGTGGTGGCGGCTTATCCGTATCTTCATGCGGCAGAAAGCTGAATGGCACGCCGAAGACATTGACATATTCGGCATCAAATAGTCCCGTCTCCTCATTGATTTCATAAGAAGCACGCCGCAGTCCGCGCCCGATAACCTGCTCACACAACAGTTGACTGGTGAACGCCCGCAATCCCATGATTTGCGTCACTGTTCTTGCGTCCCATCCTTCGGACAACATTCCCACGGATATAACATTTTGTATCTGTTCGCCGGGCTTGCCTTCCTGTCCGACCGTGTTCACTTTTTCGCGCAGAATTTCCGCCTGCTCTTTGCGGGTTACTTTTCGCTTGCGGTTATCTTCCATGCCACCATCCGTTTTAACCGGCTGCGGTTCTTTTTCCTCGGCTTTTTTCAGCACGGTTGAATCAATATGTAAAATTCTATCCGGGTCGCGTAACGACTCCACCATAATGTCATTATGATCAAACGCATGTTTGATTCTCGCCGCTGTTTCCGTCCGATTGGCAACCGTAATCATCACCGGTGGCGTTTTCGCCCCCTGATTCTCCCAGCTCTCTTTTGTTGCCAACCAATCGGAACCGAGCAGGGTATAGGCGTTTATGACAAGATCGGGAAGCGACTCATGCGGTTCGGTCTTTCTGTTCAAATCATCTTTCACTTCCGCGTCATTGTAGATGTGATACAAGCGGGATTTCCAGGTTTTGGCATCCGGCAATGCGTCATCCTGCACCACGACACGGGGCGTTTTAACCAACCCCGCCTCTATGGCATCATTCAGTCCGAAGTCACTGATAATCCAGGGAAACAAAGCCTCTTCGGATGTTCTCCTGCCGCTCGGTGCAAACGGCGTCGCAGAGAAATCAAAGCAATTCAAAATACCGCGCACCTGATTGATACGCTCCAATCCACCCACCCATTTGGTGGCCTCGTCTATCTCATCTTTTTTGACACCCCTGATTTTCGACCCTGCCGGCATACGCCACGCATGATGGGCCTCATCATTAATCACAATCAGATTTCTGGCGTTCGCCATATCGCCGAGGACTTCACGGACATAGGCCTCATCGCTTTTTGCACCGCGCTTATCCACGCCTTTTTTACTCTTTACGATGTCCTCGCTTTCCCAGTTCAGAGCCTGCCAGTTTCTTATACAAACCCTGGCCTGCCTCATTTTTTCTCGCAGAGACAACGGCACAATACCGAACTCATCATAGTAATTATGCGGGGTTTCAGGTCCGAGCACAGCAAGCCGCTCCCTCACAGTCAGGTTGGGTGCCACAATAAAAACATGCCGCGAAAAACGTGCATCGCGCGGATAAGTGACACGATTGATCACCTGCCATGCGATCAACATCGCCATCACAACGGTCTTTCCCGTACCGGTTGCGAGCTTGGCGCATAAACGATTCAGATCACCGTCTTTTGGAATTTCAATTCCGGCTTTTTCCGAATCAGCGGTCTCGACAAACCATATGATGGTTTCAATCGCCTCAATCTGGCAGAAAAAGAATGGAAAACTCCTCTGTTCACTGTCCCGCCAGTGCTCCAGCAGCCCCCTGGTAATACCGGTCACACCGGGATAACCCGCCTCACGCCAGACATCAACACGCTGACGAATCTGATTGACCATCGGCAGAGGAACGAAAATACCCCGGTCCTGATGCGGCTTCGCCTTCGGGTCCGCGACCATATAACCCGCCTGCCGACGACCACTCACCTGCTCCAGCGGCGCATCCTCCTCGACAAACTTCCAGTATGCGGAAGGTGCGACATAGGGGGAATTGATTATGAGGGATTTGGGGCCTGGCACCTTAAATCCTTGAAGAAAACTTTTTCCAGAGAATGAATAACTTTGAAGTCCTTGCCTCTGTATCGGCGCTCATCTATTGGCAAACTCTGATAGGGATTTGTTGGCTGCTTATCTATTGCCCTCGTTTTCTCTGCAAGAACAACAAAGTGTTCTTTAATTTCAGGCTTGCTGCCAAAATGAACCTGTGCCATTGAGCTCAGATACTTCCAAACAGGGGCAGTAAAAAGTATTTGTTTGCAGGCATCTTCGGGAATGCCATTTTTATCAGGAGAAAGGGTTTCTTTTATTTCTATAAAATAAATATGTATAACATTTTTATCATCGGATTCTATAATCAGAAAATCACAAGACCGTTTATATCCTTTAGAATTCGCTATTATTCCTGAATGAGCTTTCCCACCTGCCGGAACAGGAATTTGAATTACATTATCAGGCGATTCAATGATTGAAAACCTGTTTTCAGATCCTTCCCTTAGTTCAAGGTGATTCTCTTCTATGACTTTACAGCATCTGGATGGTAAAAGCCCTTGTATTGCCTGCATGAAGTCAGTCATCTTTTGAATGATCCATGTTCATATAAACAAGCTCGGCAGATATTTGATTGATACGATCAATCGCATCGTCAAAAACGGTCATGCCATCAATGCCTCGCTTATCTATATTGCATTTCGTTAAACCGCCTTTCTCGCAGATATAAGCCCTGACAGATTCTGGATTCAGATGATCATTTTCCGTATAGTCTTTTTTATGTTTTTCGAGAAACTCTTGTTTTTTGTCAAAATCACCATGCAGCATAATCAAGTTATTGACCTCCCTTATTATGTAATCACTATGGGTTGTTATAAGAACCTTGATTCCTGCATTAACACAAAATACTAAAAGCCGTGCCATTAGAATTTGATTGGTTGGGCTGAGATGGCTTTCAGGTTCATCAATAATGAGAAGCTTTTTCCACATATGTCTTTCCTTGTGTTTCAAATAAAAATATAAATCCGAAAGCTCTCGTACTGATGAAGATGCCAGATGAAAAGGTATATCGAATTTATTATTTCCCTCTTCTGTTGAAATAAACCGGATTTCATCTTTTATCAACTCATAGTGTCCATCCACTATCTTTTCTATCAGGGAGATTACATCATCTGAGAGTTCGCTTTTTTGTTCTTGTATGTATGATAAATTTCTGTTGAAGTCTATATTATCTTTTATGGGTTTTGCATAACGATCAGTTTGTTCTTCAATAAATTTATGTAGATTAAAACGCCTCTTCTTACTATCTGAAAAGTCTTTCAGTTCCTCAACCAGTCTGGTAAAATTCAGATCTTTATAAAATAATGGAATACCAGACCTTTCTGCAGATAAAATATGAGGATCAATATAAATATTAGGTATTAATTCTTTAAGCAAAGAATATACGGCTCTCTCAATCATTGGTGATGTCATATTTTCTAAATCATCATTTTCAAATATATGAGTTTCAAATACCAAATTCTCATCCTTAAAAGAGCAGTCCATATATCTTCCTTTTGAGAAAGGGATTGAATTACTTAAGCCCTTCATAATTTGTCTGCTTTCTTCAAAATCAAGTTGGAAATATGCATCTTCAAATTTGCTTTTTGGAACCCTAAATACCTGATGAATAATTTCTTGACAAAATAACTCATGTACCATATTGAAAAATTCATTACGTATTTCCTTGTATTTTTCTAATTCCATATATCCTATGCCTTTTTCTTCTATCTGTTGCGCAATTTCTTTTGTCTTTTCACCAATCAATCCAGAGAAATCAATTTTTTTCCAAATGAACGGCTGATATTTACAAAATTGCAAAAACCCATAAAGCGTATAAACCAGATAAGTTTTACCTGTATTATTCTGCCCTGCGATAATTGTCAAATCACCCATTTCCAGTTCAGCTTCTTTGATGGGGCCTATATTTTTGAAAATTGCTTTCATACTTTCATTTTCTCCGGTATTAAATTCATTACTTTAAGGCTCTCAATCCCCCGGTCATCGACGATTTTGACGGCGATGCGTTGGTTTGGGCCGAGTTTGAATGGGAGTGACAGGGTGCCTTTGTAGGATTCTATCAGGCCCTCGTCTATTTCGGCTTTCAGGTTTTTGGCGAGTTTTGTCCAGCCGCCGCCTGAGTCGGCCATCGGGAAGAATACCTGGCTGGGGTACAGGCTTCGGCCGTCGTAGTCGGTGTCCAGCATCCAGACGGCGATTCGGGTTTTATCGCCGGATTCCAGGTCGCCGGTGCGGGTGTTGAAATAGTCAAAGCCGTTCATGTGCACCTGCCATTGTCCGAGCCGTTCGCCTTTGCGGATCTGCTCAAGCTCGATGTCCGGTTGACCGATCAGCCAGAAGCTCTCGTTGCTGGTGCGTTTCTTTTTCAGGTCATCGGTTTGCAGGTCGGCGTTCATCTGCGCCTTCAGCAGGGTGACGCCGGGCCAGTTGGTGTCATCGATGTCTTTGGCCGCTTCCGGGTCAAACTGAAAGGCGGCGAACACAATGATTTCCGGTTTGGGCATCAGGGTAGCCGCTTCCTGCAGGGCGTTTTCCACCTGCCGCGCTTCCAGCGGGGCGTGTTCGGGGCCGAAGGCGATCACGGCGCGGCGAGGGCGGTAGGCGGTGGCGGCTTCCCTGACCGCATCGGTGCCGGAATCATCTGGTCGGGTTTCGGCGTCGGCGTGCAGCCAGCGGCATGGCAGGGGGTCCACACGGGAAAAGGCAATGCGCTGTCCGCCCTTGCCGCGGATACCGGTTTTCAGCAATTCATCGCGCCATTCGCTCTGGCGCAGGGTTTCGCCGCTGCGGGCGATGGTGACATCGGCCGGCGTGGAGGGTGCCGCGATATTGTCTATCGGCTGCACGGTCGGTGAAGGTACGGCCTCGACGGTGAACGGTCCGGTGACACGCGCCCGCTGGCGGTCTTTGACAGGCTGGTCGTAGAGGGTCGTCAGGTGCTTTTCATCATTGGCCAGAATGCTCGGCGATACCCTGGCAACCGTTTTGTATTGAAAGCCGCTGCCCACGCCTTCATCGGGATACGCCAGTTTGTAATAGTCGAATGTGGCGGTCATCAGCCGCTGTCTGGCCAGCGTCAGCGCCACGCGCGAGGTATCGCAGGTGATCCAGCGGCGTCCCCATTGCTCGGCCACATAAGCCGTCGTGCCAGAACCGCAGGTCGGGTCCAGCACCAGATCGCCGGGGTCGGTGGTCATCAGCAGGCAGCGCTGGATGGCCTTGGTGGCGGTTTCCACCACATATTGCTTGTCACCCGGATACATCTGCGCCGGCCAGATATTATTGATACGCCGCCCCGGTACTTCGTCCTCGTATTTTTTCCACATCAAAGAGCCCTGCTTTTCGAGCGCCTCCAGCCGTCCCAGGGCGGCCAGCTTGTCCAGCCCCTGTTGTGAAATAGACCACTGTCTGTTTTTGGAACAGCGGAAAGTTCGGCCATTCCATTCATAGGGTTCGGATCGGCCCGTGGTGGAGACACCCTGCGAGTCCAGACCGGCACGCCGATAGATACGCGCCCCTGCCGGCAGGTATTTATCGGGATTAAACCTTTCCTGATCGGTCAGTTTGCGGCAGGTACCATCGGGCAGCTCCACCGCCACATCCCAGTTAAAATAATCCACGATTTCGGCGCGCGTCAGTGACTCATACAACTGCCGGTACTTGACCCTGGGCTTGTCTTTGGCATACCACAGCAGGTAGTCCGCGACCTGCGGCAGGTGCTGCGTGGAGCTGCCGCTGGTGGTCGCAAATGAAATGGTGGCGATACGATTGTCGGCACCGAAAATATCGTCCATCACCAGCCCGACGCGGTGAATATTTTCATCGCCGATCTGCACAAACACACTGCCGCTTGCCGTCAGCAGCTCTCTGGCCAGTAGCAGGCGATCCCGCAGATAGGTGAGGTACGAATGAATGCCCAGCTCCCAGGTGTCGCGAAATGCCTTGATCATTTCCGGCTCGGTGGTCAGGTCTTCGTCGCGGCCATCCCGAATATCGTGCTTTTTGACAAACGGCTGAAAATTGGAGCCGTATCGAATGCCATACGGCGGGTCCATATAAACACACTGCACCCGACCGGCCATGTTTTCCTTTTGCAACAGCGAGTTCATCACCAGCAGGGAATCGCCGGCAATCAGCCGGTTGCTCCAGTTATTGGAGTGTTTGTAAAACTCGATGGCCTGCCGCAGCGGGATGTCGCGCTCTTCCTCAAACAGCGATGCCTGCCCGCCATTGTCGCCATTGCTGTTTCGGACCGCCTCCATAATGGTGCGCGGGTCAATGCGCTCATGCACATGCAGCGACTGGGTCGGCACCTCAAAGGCGGTATGCTCGGCCTTGCCCGCCCATTGCAGTTGCGGGTCCAGATGCGGGTCATGCCGGTAGATCTGCCGATCTCCCTTGTCTGGGTCAGTGTTCGGCGTCACCAGCCCGGCAGGCGGGTTATTGGCTCTCTCCTCCCCGTCATGGGAGTAGGCTTCAATTTGGCGTTTTTTCGGCGGCAAGTGGCTGCATCCAGAGTGATTTTTCCCGCATGATACCGGATGTTTGGGGGATTGGCACAGCTCTGTTTTGGCGGCGGCACTGGAAACTCACCTCAAACCTGACTCAAGCCGTCCAGAAAAACCGCTTGACTGCACTCCGTCATTGACGTATATCTGTTCAATGTACACGGTTATTGAGACTCCTACATTTGAAAGGGATGCCCGTAAGCTCTGGCGTGAAGAGGAGCGGGGGGCGTTTTGCACCTGGATAGCAGCTAACCCGGGAGCTGGAGATGTCATTCCTGATAGCGGGGGGTGTCGAAAGATCAGGTGGTCAAAGCCCGGCTCAGGTAAGCGCAGTGGCGTGCGGATTATTTACTTTACCCGCCGGGCAAACAGCGATATTTGGCTTTTGGTTATATACAGTAAGTCCACTACTGAAAATATTCCTGCACATAAGCTCAAAAAGGTGCGCGAAGCCATTGAAAGTGAGTAGCCCAAAAAGCTCTTGCTGATGAAGAAATAGGTCATAAACTTTTGCAGTTTTAATTTTTATTATGGAGAAAAATGATGCTTACTGGTGAAGAAATAGGTAACAAACTTTTGCAGTCTGTAAAAGAAATGAAAATGGGTAAAGCGGCAAGAGTGACTCAGATTGCATCCAATCAGGTTGCTTCCGCCCGGCTAAAAACCGGACTTTCTCAGGTTGAGTTCGCAAAGGCATTGCAAATATCCATGCGGACTTTACAGGGATGGGAACAAGGTCGCCGCTCGCCATCCGGTGCCGCAAAAGCATTAATCCAAATCGCAGTTCGGCATCCAGAAATTATCAAAGAAGGCCTTGAAATCCAGGGCTGACAATATGCCGCAGCCAACACGCTATAGTTGACAAGGGCAAAAAGGATCAGAAAAACTTGACAGCCCGGAGCAGTCATGTTATTCGTCATTCATTACTGATTGAAGCACATCAATTTTCTGATTCTCTCTCATGCCTCGTCGTTCACGTTCATTTCTGTCGGCTCTCAATGATGCTCTGAAGGAGCGTTATGGTTCTGATGTGCCGGGTTTTCCACGGGGCATGTGGGTTGCCGGCATAGCGGGCAGCCTGGTTGGTATCGGCTTGTGGGGTCTTGAAACCGGTTTTGCCTTAGGGCTGCCCTGTTTGGCGTTTTACAATGCCATTCATGGTTTGCTGACCGGCCGTATTACCTCGGCGGGCAGCAAGTGGCAGTGGCATCTTATCAATCATAGTACCCGCCGGGATGATCCGATGGGGTACTGGTCCGCGGTCATTTTTTATTTCGTGATAGGCATTTTTTTATTGTCGGCTATATTTCCTTAAAGGAGATTGGCAATGGCCGACAGATTCTTGCCCGGAGTGCCTAGTGGGGACATAGAGCGAATTTTTAACGCTACTGCCGGTAAAGAAATCGAATCCGGAAAGCTTGATAGCGAAGAATCGTCGGCGGTTCTTGCCGCTAACACGTTCGGGTATTTCTATAAGCGGGCAGCGCAAATGCCGCCCTTGCCCGATTGCGAGAACGAAAGCTGGCCCGCTGTTACCGTCTCGTTGGAAAGAACGATTCGCTTTCCATGGAGAGGCGGCAGGCATCCGGTTCTCGATGGCCTCGTGACTACTCCGTCCGCATTGATCGGGATCGAATCGAAACGGTTCGAACCGTACAGGTCGAAGAGCATCCGAAACCTGAGCGAGGCGTACTGGCGTCCGGTTTGGGGCGAACGCATGAAGGGGTTCGAAAATGTCCGTGACGGACTGCGCAGCGACCCGAACCGATACAAGCAACTCGGCGTGGCGCAACTGTTCAAGCACGCCTTCGCCCTCAGGACCGCAGTGAACCGCCAGGGTGAATATCTCGACTTGACCCCTATACTCTTCTACATCTACGCGGAACCGGAGCTCTGGCCCAAGAGCGGCAAACCGGTGGATTCGGAAGCCAAATCGCGGCACCGGGAAGAAATTGAACAATTCAGGGCAACCGTTGCTGGCGATGAAGTGATTTTCGTTTCCTGTTCATACCAACGTTTGCTCTCGATGTGGTCAAGTCACCCGGACACCTCCATCCGTGCTCATGCGAAAGCCGTAGAAGCGCGATTCGCGCCTTGATTTTCGGGCTGGGGATGAAGAAACAGGTAACAAAATTTTACAGTCTGTAAAAAAAATGAAAATGGGTAAAGCGGCAAGAGTGACTCAGATTGCATCAAATCAGGTGGCTTCCGCCCGGCTAAAAACCGGACTTTCCCAAGTTGAGTTCGCAAAAGCACTGCAAATATCCATGCGGACTTTACAGGGATGGGAACAAGGCCGCCACTCGCTATCCGGCGCAGCAAAAGCATTAATATAAATCGCAGTTCGGCATCCAGAAGTTATCAAAGAAGGCCTTGAAATCCAGGGCTGACAATATGCCGCAGCCGACACGCTATAGTTGACAAAGGCCAAAAGGATTAGAAAACTTGACAGCCCGGAGCAGTTATGTTATCCGTCATTACATTACTGATTTTAACCACATCAATTTCCTGATTCTCCCATGCCTCGTCCTCGTCGTTCACGTTCATTCCTGTCGGCTGCCAATGATTTTATGGAGCGGCGTTATGGTACTAATCCGCCAGGTTTTCCACGGGGAATATGGGTTGCCGGCATAGTGGGCGGTCTGGTTGGTATCGGCTTATTCGGGCCTGAAGCCGGTTTTATTTTAGGGTTGCCTTGTTTAGTGTTTTACAACGCCCTTCATGGCCTGCTGACCGGCCGTATTACCTGGGCGGCCGGCAATTGGCATCCTCGCGATTCCAGTACCCGCCAGGATGATCCAACGGGATATTGGTCTGCGGTCATTGCCTATTTCCTGCTGGGCATTTTTTTATTGTGGGTTATGTTTTGGGAATTATAACGATTAGTTGACAAAGCCAACGCCTCTTTCAATTTCACGCTTCACAGACCGTCTTACATCAACGCCATCTCCACGTGCAGTAGCCCCATTCCCGAAGGCCAAAATATTCAATGCCGCATTACAATCCGCATTGTCCCGATGACCGCAAGCCAAACATTCAAACTTGGCTTGTGTATTTCTGTTGTCTTTTTCCGTATGCCCACACGCATGGCAGCGCTGTGATGTGTAGGCGGCCGGTACTTTAATCACATTCGTTTTATAGCTCAGCATCTGCTCCAGTTGATACCAGCCTGACTTCAGTATTTCACGGTTCAGGCCGCTTTTGCCTTTACCGGCTTTGGTCATGCCTTTGGTGTTCAGGTCTTCCATGTAAACCGTGGTGTACTTATCGGCCACCGCCTTGCTGGTGTGATGACTCCAGTTAAACCGGCGCTTCGCTATTTTTTGGCTGGTCTTGCCCAGCAATCGCTTGGCTTTGGCCCTGCGATGAGAGCCTTTGACCCGTCTGGCCACCATGCGCTGATAACGCTTTTTACGGCATTCCAGCATCCGACCTCGCTCATCATCCGGCAGCCGATATACCATACCGTCTGAACAAGTCACCTGACCCACATTCCTGTCAATGCCGACTTCTCTGATCGGTCGTGGTTTGCTTTTCAGCGCCACCTGATACATCACATAGGCA
Organism: Gammaproteobacteria bacterium; assembly: GCA_022825085.1. Lineage (GTDB taxonomy): Bacteria > Pseudomonadota > Gammaproteobacteria > JAJDYQ01 > JAJDYQ01 > JAJDYQ01. The sequence goes on along the minus strand of JAJDYQ010000098.1, from coordinate 16,430 downwards.
TACCAGTTACCCAGTTCCCGCTTGACCACCACCTGAACCGGCTTGCCTTCAGGATAAGGGTTCAGGCCCGACAACCCGACCTGACCAATCTTCTAAATAAACAGGCTCTTGCCATTCAGTTTGAAAGTGCCCACAGGACAGGTAAATGACGGGTCTGTGACATAACGGCCATGGAAGCGGGGCAACCCGCTCTGACCCTTGAAGAATTTCTTGTAAGCCGTCTCAATCGGCTTCAGGGAGTGCCGGACAATGTTTGCCGAATACTCCTGCAACCAGTCTTTATGACCACGGCGCAGTACCGTCAGCAGCGCGTTATTGCTGTACCAGCGATAGTTGCACTGACCATAAAACGCATAATCATCCCGCAGCTTGCCCACAAAGTGATTCCACACATGCCGGCAGGCACCACTCAAGGCGAGTAGCTTCTCAGACTTTGCCCTGGTGTTCGGATGGAGCCGGTAACGGACTGATCGATGATGTTTCATGGGTGCTTTGTACCATAAACTTGTCAACTAATCGTTATAATTCCTTTTCTTTATAACCGCTTCAGCAATGGCCTGAGCGAAGTCGTTCGCTGGCAAATGGTTTGCCTGCCTCGGCTTCTAAAAGCTCAATCAACCACCGCAGGGCATCAACCCATGCCATCATCATGCCGAATCAGCAAGCTCTTGCAGCTTTTGTTGAAAATACTTGAAGCTCGGAGATTGATTCTTGTCAACATCCATGTGAGGGGTAATTTTTTCAGCCCATCGCGACTTCTCGACACCGACGGCCTGCCAGCCTTTACCACGCAGCGCGGTTGAACCACCGTCATAGAGCGCATTTGCCAGACGCTCCCATGTGCCGCAAATGGCGTCATTCTGGTAGTCATTGAGAACGGTATCTTTGGCCTTCGGGTAAGCGGCCTTGATGGCTGGAATATCACCCAGAAACCATGCCTCGCCTTCTTCAATGGCTATACAAAAGCGGGTTTCCGGTTTGGGGTTGCAGGCTTTCAGGATATCGAAGAGTTGTTTACGGAAGGCTTTGAGGCATTTGTTATCGAGGTCACAGACTACGATGATCGCTGCCAGATAATCGGCTCCATAACCGGCGAAAGTTTTGCCATAGCCACAAAGAAGGTGAGACAGGTTATCCAGCAAAAGGCGTTTACTGGCATCAGCAGCCTTCATTTTGGGACGAATGCGCCCCACCCCTTTATAACCAATAACACTGAATGTATGCCTGTCACCAATAATTTTCGGGACAAGAGCATCAAGCATCTTCCTGCCCGACTCGTCTTCAACGAGGATCTCAAAGTGCATCCGCTCGCCCTGCATCCAGATAATCACTGTACCAAAGCCCACCCAGCGGCAGCCCCTCGGCTACCATGTTCTGCACAAGGCGGTCGTCACTCGCTCTGCGTATGGTAGAAAAACCATCCTGTCCTTTTTCAAGAATCCAGACCTCCTTCGGTTCAAGCGCATCCACCAGATAAGGCTGGTGTGTGGTCACGAAGACCTGCGAACCGCCCTTGCGACCTGTGGCATGTGCGCGAAATTCTGTGGCCAGAAATTCCAGCAGCTTGTGATATAAACCGTTTTCCGGTTCTTCAATACATAAAAACGGCGGCGGTGTGGGGTCTTCCAGCAGCAGCAGATAGGCAAATACCTTCAGAGTGCCATCTGACATTTGTTGTGCATAAAAAGGGTCCTGGAAACCCTTGTCGTTGAAACGCAGCAACAGCCTGCCATCGCTGGTTTTTTCGGTGTCAATTTTGCCTACGCCGGGAATCTTCTCTGTAATCGTGTTCAGGATGTTCTGAAAGCGTTTGGGATATTGGCGCTCCATAAACTGAACCACATTACCCAGATTATCGCCATGGATGTTGAGATGCTTCTGTGGCCCGGCCAGAGGCAGGCTGCGTGCGGCATCGGGCGTGAAGTAGCTGAGATACCAGCCCTCCATAAATCGTCGAAACGCCGAAATTCTCGGATGCTGCTTCAAGGAACCCAATGTCGCAATACCCAGCTTGCGCCGATCTTCCAGTTCAACCACTTCGGTTTCCCTGGATTCTTCGGACGGTTCTTCCTTCATCAACTTCCGAAAAAAATTCAGAAAATCATCTTCGATTCCATCGAATCCTTCCTGCTCTCCCTTCCAGACCAGACCTCTCCCGTTTTCCAGAATCAGAAAGGAAAATGGCCAACCGCGCCTTTGACCTCTGCGGCGCTGCCGGAGGCGCTCTTTGAGAACATACGGCCTGTCAGAGGAGTCGATTGCAATCGAGAGTTCATAGGTTATGGGGCGGGCGTTGCCATTTTCTTTATAGTACAGCTCAAACTCGATTGGGCCTGTCTGCCCCTGAGACCGGATTTTTCTGAATCCGCCACGTGCGCGGGCATCACATGCCTCTTCAACACCGGACTTCAGACAATCCGACAAAAAACCGAAGGCATCAAACAGGGTGCTTTTGCCCACCCCGTTTTTGCCGATGACGGCTGTCATCGGGGTCAGCGGCTCCGCCCCTTGCTGATTCCACAGCCGCCCAAGCGTGACTTCCTTCAGCACCCCGAAATTCTTTATCCTGAAACCTTCTATTTTTGCCATTACTTTTCTCCCTCCTGGGTGACTGTCCGGCCGTACCACACGGGCAATTTGATACCCTGTACGAAAACAATGATTCCTGTATCGGATTCTGGAACAACAGCAGAATCATAAACCAGTTCACAGTCGGCTTCAAATACCGTGCCGGCATCATCTGTTTCTGTGGCAGTCACAAGCGGTCTGGCATGGCACTGTTGGCCTGAACTCCGCTTCTGAGTTCAGCCAAAAACGGGGAGATTACCCTCAAGCCAGCGATCCGGCAGCTCAAGGGACTTTTGCCGGCAGGCTTTGGGCTGTGTTTCAGGTGTATGGCTTGCCGTAATTGATTTCTGATCGTTTTACGTTGTCGATACCCTGCTCCTCAAGCCACTGCTGCCATTCCTGAGAATGCTGGGTCCTTGGGCCAAGGATCACTTCGTTAAAACGAAAATATCTTAGTACCGGCAGATAGAAACGCGGAGGGATGTTTTCCATATCAACCTTGATGTCGGAGTTCGACGATTCATCTCCTTGCCCATAGCGCAGCCGGACAACACGAACCTCATTCTCCCCGCTGTAATGTTTCTCCTTGAAAAGAAAGCGGATACTGTCCAGTGATTCACGGGCAAGTTGTCGGAGTTTTTCTGTCTCCTCGTCTCGCTTGTCTATAAGTTCTTTTATTTCTTTCAGGTGGATACTGTCCAGTGATTCACGGGCACGTTGTCGGAGTTCTTTTGTTTCCTTGTCTTGCTTGTCGATAAATTCTTTTATTTCTTTTAATCGGCTGATCAATTCCGGCAGTTGTTCCTTCTCAATAGCCTTACAATGCTTGCCTTCTTTGTAAGCAATTTCATAAAGTTTCGGCTGTGTTTGTAGGATTCCAGAAGAATGGTGTAACTGTAATTGAAACATGCCACCAAACTGTAAATCAGGCCAGTCTGAAAAACAGTTTGAGTTGAAAATCAAACAGGCGCCAGCCGCTTCTTCGGCATCCTGTTTTCCATAGGTTCGCCATAAAAACAGCTTGTCTTTCGGTTCATCCTTCTGAACCTCGGCGAAACTGCCGATATAGGCGGGGGAACGATAAGGCTGTTCTTCATTCCCATAAAAGCATTGCTTTATATCTATGTCCTGTTTTTCTTTCACCATATTAAAAAAGACCTGCCCTTCTTCCGGGTCATTCATATAGGCCGCATTATAGAATCGGAATTCCCCTTTATTTTCAGAGAGACTTTTAAGCACATTAAGAGAGGTATAGTGGGCGACTTGATTCTGTTTCTTATAAAAGAGTGTCTCTTGTATCTTCAAAACTATTTTCAATAATTTGCTGTAATTTTCAAATGCCTTGACTTTATCATTGTCTTTTAAGTGATCGATAACTGAAATCTGTGAGGCTATATAAACAAATCGATGAATGTATTTCAGATCATTGCTATATTGTGCAGCCCTATTCAGATTTATCATCGCTGGGTGATAATTGTCCATCCTAAGATGGGCTACACCAAGATAGCAGTAAAACATTCCGTTGCGCATCGACATTGTCTCATAACCAGCTTTCTGTGCTTTCTCAAAATACTTAATCGCACTATCAGGAGCGCCCTTTTCAAGATGGTCTAGACCATGAGAGATGCATGCCTCTGCATACTGAGGATTGATGTTCAGTGCATTGTCAAAATCCTCATTCGCTCGATCAAAATCACCGTTTTTATCATAAGCCAAACCACGAGAGAAGTATGCCTCTGCATACTCAGGATTGATGTCCAGTGCTCTATCAAAATCCTCAATCGCTCGATCAAAATCGCGCTTTTTAATATAGGCTATACCACGAGAGTAGTATGCCTCTGCAAACTCAGGACTGATTTTCAGTACACTATCAAAATCCTCAATCGCTCGGTCAACATCGCGCTTTTCATAATAAGCTGAACCACGATGGATGTATGCCTCTGCATACTCAGGATTGATGTCCAGTACTTTGTCAAAATCCTTAATCGCTCGATCAAAATCACGCTTTTGACTATAAGCTGAACCACGACCGAGGTATGCCTCTGCATACTCAGGATTGATGTTCAGTGCACTGTTAAAATCCTCAATCGCTCGATCAGGATCGGACTTTTTATAGTGGGCTATACCCCGCCAAAAATACGCCTCTGCCCACTTCTCAGGCTCTTTTTCCAGCTTAATAAGTTCAGTGACCACCGAAATCAGCTCATCCCACTGCCTCGCATCAACAAGCCGTTTTGTCTCTGCCCTGAGTCTTTCTATTTTCTCGCTTGCCATAACATCATTTCCTCTGTCATTTCTGTTAATCCAAAATCTACTCCGCATGATTGCAACCCATGCGGCAATCCATAAAATACTGTTCCCATATCGTTCAGTTCTCTTTGACCAATAAATTTATGCGTGTCAAATACAGGTTTTTTTTCCGCTTTCCCTGGATGTTCCGGTCATCTGCCTGGTGCGCAGGGGCGTCGCTTCCGGTGTCGGTATCCTGCATGGAAGCGTAGGGTGACTGGAATCAACCGGCTGCTTGCTTTTGAAGTCCTGTGTTGGCATGGGAAGCGATTATAACACAAGAAATATGACCGCCACCCGGCCGGCAAGCCATGCAGACAGCTCCGGTAACCACGCCGACCGAAGCCGGAAAACCGGTCCGTCGCAGTCGGGCGAGATTATTGTTATAATCGTCATTTATCCGCGTTTCGACTCCATGTGGGGGGTGGTGCGGCGGAATCACTGGAGATTTTTGTATGTATGAGCCGCCGCTACAGGCTGTGTTGTTTGATTTGGACGGTACGCTGGTCGATACCGCCCGGGATATGGCGCATGCCCTGAACCGGTTGCTGGCCGAGGAGGATCAGCCGCCGCTTGAGTATGAGCTGATTCGCAGCGAGGTTTCGCATGGTGCCCGCGCCATGATCAGTCTGGCTTTTGATGCGCCGGAAGAGAGCGACCGCTTCGAGTCGTTAAGGCAGCGTTTTCTGGATATTTACCGGCATAATCTGCATATCGATACGGCCTTGTTTTCCGATATGGATCGCATTCTGGATATGCTGGAGGTGGCCGGCATTGCGTGGGGCATTGTGACCAACAAACCTGCCTGGCTGACACTGCCACTGCTGGAGTCCATGCAGCTTCAACATCGTGCTGCCACCGTTGTCTGTGCCGATACGGCCGGTGCTGCCAAGCCGGATGCCCGGCCCATGCTGGCGGCCTGCCGGGAGGCGGATGTGGTGCCCGGACATTGCGTCTATGTCGGCGATGATGTACGCGATGTCGAGGCGGCGCATAATGCCGGCATGTCCTGTATTGCCCTGCGCTGTGGTTATATCCGTCGCGGACACGATGTTGATGAGTGGGGGGCGGACAGGGTCATGGACACCCCCGCCGAGCTGTTGCACTGGCTGGAACAGCAGGTGCAATCCGGCAGAAATCCATCTCCTCAATTTCATTTACAGGGTTAGCGGGTAATATCATGGGCATTGGATATGTGATTATCGGTATGGTTTTTCTGTTGCCACTGGTCGGTGGCCTCGCGGTATGGCTCTTCAAGGACAAAGAGCGGCAGGCATTGGCCCGTGAATTGCTGCGCGAGCAGGAGGAGCGTGCAGCCGACCGGCGTGTGCATGAAGAAAAAATCAATCATCTGCAGGCGACTATCGAAAATGAAAAGCGCGTTGCCGAGGAGCAGATCAAGGGCATCAAGATGACTGAAGCGGCCATGACCGAGCGTTTCAAGGCGTTATCCGGCGACGTATTGCGCAACAGCAGTGAGGAGTTTCGCCGACAGGCATCGGCCTCTTTCAGGCAGCAGCAGGAAAGCACCGATCAACTGCTGCAACGGCGTGAGCAATCGATCTCCGGCCTCATCAAACCCATTGCCGAGGCGCTGAAAAAAACCGAACAGCAGATCAAGGATATTGAGAAATCCCGCCATGAATCATTCGGTTCGCTGTCCTCGGAGATCAGGCGGGTGCATGAATCCAATCAGCAGTTGCAGTCCGAGACGCGCAATCTGGTAACTGCCCTGCGACGCCCGGAGGTGCGCGGCAAGTGGGGTGAGATGACCCTGAAGCGGCTGGCCGAGCTGGCCGGTATGGTCGAATACTGTGATTTTGTCGAGCAGGAGACGAGCACCGAGGAGGGCCGGGCATCGCGTCCGGATATGATTGTGCGTATGCCGGATCAGCGTGAGTTGATTGTCGATTCAAAAACACCGCTGGATGCCTATCTTTCTGCCATCGAGGCAGAGGACACAGAGCAGCGCATGGAATTTTTTATACGTCATGCACGCAATGTGCGCGAGCGGGTGAATGAGCTTTCCCGGAAATCCTATTGGTCACAGTTCAAAAACTCGCCGGATTATGTCGTACTGTTTATTCCCGGTGAGCAGTTTCTCACCGCCGCACTTGAGCAGGACGGCAGGCTGCTGGAAGATGCCCTGCAGAATCGTGTGGTGCTCGCCACACCCACCACTCTGATTGCCCTGCTGCGGGCAGTTGCCTTTGGCTGGCGTCAGGCTATAGTCGCCGAGAATGCCGAGAAGATTCAAAAGCTGGGCGAGGACCTTTATAAACGAATCACCAGCTTCACGGAGCATCTGAACAAAGTCGGCAGGACTCTCGGCAGCAGTGTCGATGCCTATAACAAGGCCATTGGTTCACTGGATCGTCAGGTATTACCGGGTATGCGCAAGTTTGAGGAGCTTGGCATACAGCCGAAAAAGCAACTGGAGGAGCCTCAATCACTGACACAGGCTCCGCGTCCGGCGGAACATCTGCTCGGCAGGGATGATTAGCCGGTGGATGATGATCTGAAGGCGGCCTATGATCACTGCATGGTCATTGCCCGCTCACACTATGAAAATTTCCCGGTTGCATCCTGGTTGATTCCAGCCAGTCTGCGCATACATGTTGCCGCTATTTATGCCTTTGCACGACAGGCTGATGATCTGGCTGACGAAGGCGATCATTTACCCGAAGTCCGAATTGCCGCTCTGAAAAAAATGGGCACAGACCTGGATGCGGCACTGCATGGTCAGGTCACGGATACTCCGCTATTTCGGGCATTACAGCATACCATTCGATATTATCGACTCGATGCCATTCTTTTTCATGATCTGCTGGATGCCTTCCGGCAGGATGTCGAGAAAACCCGCTACCGCAATTTTGATGAAGTGCTGGATTATTGCCGCCGCTCTGCGAACCCGGTGGGTCGTCTGATGCTGCAACTGTTCGGGCAGGCCACACCAGAAAACAATCACGATTCGGATTTGATTTGCAGTGCCCTGCAACTGATTAATTTTTTACAGGATATCGGGCAGGACCTGATTGAAAACAACCGCATCTATCTACCGCTTGATGAAATGGCTGCGGCCGGGGTATCGGTTGAAGATCTGCAAGGCAAACAGCCTCATGTAGCTGATTTTGTCCATTCACAAACCATGCGTGCCCGGCAGATGTTACTGGCAGGTCGCGGGCTGGGCCGGCGGCTGCATGGTCGCTTCGGGCTGGAGGTTCGTACTATCATCAACGGCGGGCTGACAATCTGCAACGCGCTGCTGCGTCAGGAAATATATTCCCGCCCCCGCCTGACACACAGAGACCGACTCGGTATGCTGGCCCGTGCCGTATTGCGTCTGTAACAGATAAACCTCATGTCCTCGCTGCTGGAAAACACCTTTTTGCTGGAACTGAGCGGCCTGCATATTTTAATGAGCAGCCTGCTATTTGTATGGACCGGTTTTGTGCGCAGCGGGCTTGGCTTTGGCGGCGCTGCCCTTGGGCTGCCGCTGATGCTGTTTATTTACGATCAGCCATTGTTCTGGCTGCCGCTGATTGGTTTTCATCTGCTGTTTTTTTCCAGTCTGACGCTGCGCACACGGCTGCACAATGTTGACTGGCCTTATCTGAAACAATCCAGCCTGTTCATTGTGCCAGCCGCCCTGGTGGGTGTCTTTGGCCTGTTAAATTTACCAACCAGTCTGGTGCTGGTATTTATTTATGGTATCACATTGTTGTACGGCATCCTGTGGTTGATGGAATGGACGATACGCAGCCGGCGTGGCTGGCTGGAAAAAATCCTGCTTGCCCTGGGCGGCTATGTGTCGGGTATTTTACTGAGTGGTGCCCCCATCATGGTGGCTGTATTTATGAACAATGTCGCGCAATCACAGTTTCGCGACACCCTGTTCGCGCTCTGGTTCATGCTGGTGGCGCTCAAGATGAGCACCTTTGTGGTGATGGGCGTCGATTTACATTTTCTGTCGTCGTTGCTGCTGTTGCCGGCTGCCGCGATTGGTCATATCGCAGGTCTGAAAGCGCATGACTATATGCTGCGAAACCGCGGCCTGTTCCAGCGGATCATCGGCGGCATGCTGGTCATTGTCTGTGTGATCGGCATAGCGCCGTTCATCATCTCAGGCTGACTGATCGGATATTGAACGGCTGGACAGTATATCCGGCAGCAGTGGATGCTCGCCGACCAGTGGCGATATGGCAACCCGCAGGTCAGGGTGTTTGCGCATGACCTCGCGACACATGCCGTCCACATCACCACCCGGCCCGGCATGACGACCCGGCAGTAAAAACTGCATAACCACAATCACACGGGTCACGCCTGCCTCGGCCATTTCATGCAGGCAGTCACTCAACAACGGCCCGTTGAAGTCATACTGACTGTCCGGGCGACGCTCCATGACCGCCTCCGACAGTCGCACATCATCACCCAGCCTGGCCCTGAGTTGTTCCGCCAGATGATTTCTGACCCGTGTCACACGCTGCTCCGGCGAGCCATGATCGACCAGCAGCAGATTCTGCAGCGGCAGGTTATTCACTCTGGCGGTCTGTATGGCATGCTCGTGGAGAATTTGCACCAGACGCGGCTCGCCGTCAGGCAACGGACAAAGCACATCGCCCATCGAACAGGCAAAGTCGCCATACTGCGCTCGCAGTTTCTCAATCACCGATGGCACAAACGATGTCAGTGCCCGGCTGTCCGCAAAAAACAGCGGCAATATCCTGAAGTCACGGACACCCGCCGCAAGCTGCCGCGCCATAAAATCCGGCAATACATCGGCCGGCATACCATGCAGTTCAGCCACATCAGCCCGGTCTGCATGTTGCAGTGAAACCGGATAGACCGTGCTGCCGACCTGCGCCGTCAATCGCTCGGCAAGTGCCCTGAGCTGCAATGTTGACGCCGCCCTTTTTGAACCATTATCAACCAGTAATATCGCCATCGATGCCCTGCCACAAAATCCGCTCCGGCATACGATACCGGATATGAAGCCACTATTCCAAAATCCGGTATCGTATGAAAAATAAAAAATGATTTATACTGACTGCCCTGCCTGATGCAGGCACTGAACCCTATTCACCATGCTGATACAGAATTATTTAATCGATGACCGGCGCGGCGGCCTGATGCCGGGCATACTGCTTGCCCTGCTGATCGTATTCTCGCCGGTCGTGGATGCCCGGCAAAAAGGCAAAGGTATGCCGCTGATTGTGGCCGGCACAGTCAAAACCGCCGCCATTATCGAAGAAATACCCCTGTCCGGCACCGTTTCCTCGCCCCGGCTTGCCAATATCTCCGGCGAAGTCAGCGGCCTGATCAAGCAGGTTCTGGTGGATGTCGGCAGCCGGGTCAACAGCGGCGATACCCTGGCGACCCTGAGCACGGACCTGAAGGAGCTTGACCTGCAGGCCGCCCGTGCCACCACGGCACGCGCCGGCGAGGAGCTGGCCGATGCCCGACGCCGGCTGACCGATGCCCGACAACTCGCTCAAAAGCAAACCATCTCTGACAGCGAGCTGCAATCACTGGAGGCCGAAGTGAGAATTGCCGACGCATCAGTACAGCGATACCGCGCCGAACAGGCATTGCAGGAGGCGCGTCTGCAGCGGCACGATATCAAGGCCCCGTTTGCCGGTCTGATCAGCAAAAAATATGTCACCGAGGGCGAATGGGTGCAACCCGGTGCCCACATCGCCCAACTGGTGGCAACCGATGACCTGCGCATTGATTTTCAGGTACCACAGCATGTTTATCCGCGCATCAACGAATCATCGGAAATTCATATCTATTTCGATGCCTTTCCGGATCACAGGCTGCAGGCCGACATTGAGACGCTGGTACCCTTCAGCGATGACAGTGCTCGCACGATGCTGATTCGCACCAGCCTGAAAGAACACGACATAACCGTTGTGCCGGGCATGTCGGCCAGTGCCACCCTGCGCATTACCAAAAACACAAATGGCACGGTAGTACCGCGTGATGCCATACTGAGGTATCCGGACGGTCGCATAACGGCCTGGATAATCGACACAAAGGACGATCAGGCCACCGTCACCGAGCGTCATGTCAAAACCGGTCTGACCTTCAACGGTCAGGTTGAAATTCTGGATGGTCTGCAACCCGGCGAGCGAGTGGTCGTGCAGGGTAATGAATCCCTGAAAAACAACCAGCCGGTCAAAATTTCTACAAACCGGTAGTACCGATGCTGGAAACCATTATCAGACGAGGCACCCTGACAGCCGTGGCGACATTGATACTGTGCGTCCTTGGCATCGTCGCCGCCACCAGAATACCGGTGCAGATGATCCCCGACCTCGAAACAAGAACCATATCCATACGAACCAACTGGCCCGGAGCAACGCCGCAGGATATTGAAAAAGAAATCATCATTGAACAGGAAGAGCACCTTCGCAATGTCCCTTCACTGTCCAGAATGACCTCCACTACATCTTTCGGTTCCGCCCGCATACAGCTTGAATTTCCGTTCGGTGTCGATATCAACGACGTGCTGATTGATGTCAGCAATGCCTTGAGTCGCGTCCCTTCATACCCCAATAATGTCAGGGAGCCTCGCATATTTGCCACATCGTTTTCAGATAATGCGTTCATGTTTTTTCGGGTCATGCCCCTGCCCGGCAATCCGCGCAATATCAACATTGTCCCGATGGAGAAATATGTTAAAGACAATGTAGCCTCCAGGCTGGAAACCATACCCGGCGTATCCGAGGTTCGAGTCTATGGTGGTGCCGAGCGCCAGATACAGATTTTGATCAATCCGCAGCGGCTTGCCGAGCGGCAGCTTACTGTTGCCCGTGTGCGTGCCGCAATACGCGGCCGTAACCGCGACATTTCCGGTGGAGAGATTGAGTCCGGCAAACGCCGCTATCTGCTGCGAACCATCGGGCGCTTTCAGGATGTCGAGGATCTGAGGCAGCTTATCCTGCAAAGAAAGGGAGATTCCGTCGTCCGGCTTGGCGAAGTGGCCGATATTCGTGCCGGCAATTTCCAACAGAACCGCCTGTCCTACACCGATGGTCAGGGGGTTATCGGCATGTCAGTCCGGCGTGAAGCCGGCTCTAATGTCATCGACATCAAGAAAAAAATGTTATCCCGCATGGATGACATCAACAACAATCTGCTCAATCCGGCCGGCATGGTCATGCGACTGGTTGCCGATGATGTCGGTTATGTGCAGGCCTCTATATTTAACGTGTGGAAAAATCTGGCCATAGGCGCGGCGCTGGCCAGTATCATCATGTTTCTGTTCCTGCGCTCCGGCAGGGCGACCCTGGTCGGTGTTATGGGCATACCCATCTGCACCATTGCTGCTTTTCTGGGGCTGATGCTTGCCGGCCGCACTATTAACGTCATATCGCTGGCCGGCATTGCCTTTGCTATTGGCATGACCCTGGATAACGGCATTGTCGTGCTGGAAAGTATCGAGCTGGCACGACGCCGGGGAGTCAGCCGCATACGGGCGGCGATTGACGGCGTGATAAGGGTCTGGCCCGCCGTGCTGGCATCGACCCTGACCACCATCCTGGTATTTGTTCCGATCATATTTATCGCACAAAAAGCCGGTCAGCTTTATTCCGACATTGCCATCGCGATTGCCGCCTCCATTACCGCCTCCATGCTGGTGGCCATCACCATACTGCCGGCCGCGACCACACGCCTGACATTCGATACAGACAACAGCAGTGCAAAGCCGGGCTGGCAGCGCTATATCATCGGCATGGTCGAATGGATCATTGGCAACAGGATGCGACAGGTCGGTGTTATTTCAGCCGTGGTTGCCATCAGTGGCAGTGCCATTATATTTCTCACTCCGCCTGCCGAGTATCTGCCGGAAGGTGAAGAACCCAAGGCATTTGCAAGCCTGAGCTCGCCGCCGGGATACAACCTTAAAACCATGGCCGGCATCGGTCTGGAGCTGCAAAAATATTTCGCTCCCTACCTCGATGACGATCCGCAAATGTTCGAACAGGGAGAAACCGAAGTGCCCGCCATGGCCTACTTCAACCTCAGCATTGACGCATCGAGAATACGCATCATCACCCAACCCAAAGACCCCGCCCATATCAAGCCACTGATGGACGCCATCCGGAAACAGTATGGACATTATCCGGCCATGCGCAGCTTTGTATCGCGTGGCTCCATCATTACCAGCAACAGCGGCGGCACACGCAGCATCAACCTGGACATCTCCGGCTCATCACTGGAAAAGATATTCGATGTTGCGCAGGCACTGGACAGTCAGGCAAAACAAACATTTGATAACCCCAGAGTCAGGGCGCGTCCATCCACCCTCACCCTGACTCAGCCCATGGTGGAAATACATCCTCGATGGGACCGGGTGGCGGAGACCGGCATGTCTGGCAGCGATCTTGGCTTTATTGTCTCGGCAATGACAGACGGCGCATTTGTTGACGAATTTTTCGTGGATGATGAGAAAGTTGATATTTACATGTATAACAGCAATGAAAGCCGCGCTGAAATTGACCAGCTTCATCAACTGTCTGTCTATACGCCGACAGGTTCCGTCATACCACTGTCCTCCATCGCCGAAATTGAAGAAAAAGTTGACACCAATAGCATTCGCCGGGTTGATGGCAGACGAACCGTGACCCTGAATATCATCCCGCCGGACGATGTTGCACTGGAAACAGGAGTAAAAACCGTCCGGGAGCAGGTTGTCGGCTATCTCAAAAACAGCGGTGCCATACCGCAAGACATTGATATTAAAATTTCCGGTGCCGGCAATGAGCTGGATGAAACACGCCAGGCACTGTCTGCCAACTACATTGTGGCATTGATTATTATCTACCTCCTGCTGGTTGCCATATTTACACACTGGACTTATCCATTACTGATCATGACTACTATTCCCCTTGGCGTAGCCGGTGGCATCATCGGCCTGTGGCTGTTTAATCTGCTCGGCAACCACCTCGATATCAGTCAGGCATTCGACATGATCACCATGCTGGGTTTTTTAATTCTGATGGGCACGGTGGTCAACAACCCTATTCTTATCGTGCATCAGTCCATGGTCAATATCCGCGAGGGACTGCTGCCTGCATCGGCAGTACGTAACGCCGTTGCAACCCGGCTGCGGCCGATTGCCATGTCAACACTGACTACTCTGTTTGGTCTGGCACCACTGATTTTTCTGCCCGGCGAAGGTACCGAACTGTATCGTGGCGTAGGCATTGTGGTGCTGGCCGGATTACTGGGTACAGCCATCGTCAGCCTCACCTACCTGCCTGCCCTGACCCTGTTTTTTCTGAACAGGGCTGGCAGCAGGGAATCCAAAAAACCTGCATGACAGGTGGCACCACAAACACCCGATGAAATTCGACAACCTGCCACAATCGGACGACTATGCCACCCTGTTCCTGAACGACACCCCCATGCTGGATGTGCGTGCGCCGATAGAGTTTCAACAGGGTGCGTTTCCCAAAGCGGAAAACATGCCTCTCATGGATGACGAAGACCGACATGAAGTCGGCATCCGATACAAACAACAGGGTCAGGATGCAGCCATGGAACTCGGCCATCAGCGCGTAAGCGGCGCGATAAAAGCATCACGCATCAACAACTGGTTAGACTTTATCTGCAGACATCCAGACGGCGTGCTGTACTGCTTTCGCGGCGGTATGCGGTCAAAAATCTCACAACAATGGATTTATGAACAAACCGGTATCGCTTGCCCGCGTGTCAAGGGTGGTTACAAGGCATTGCGCCGATTTCTGATCGAGCAACTGTCAGAAACCACAGGCAGAATACAACCAGTCATTCTGGGGGGTCGTACCGGCACCGGCAAAACCATTCTGCTGCAAAAAATCAAACATAAAATTGACCTGGAGAATATCTATAACCACCGAGGGTCGGTATTTGGCGTTCATGCCACACCCCAGCCCGGCCAGATTGATGCGGAAAATCACCTGTCTGTCAAGCTCCTCAAACTGCATCATCAGGGCATAAAGAACATTGTATTTGAAGACGAGTCAGCCAATATCGGTTCCCGCCGCATCCCGCCGAATCTCTACAACCTGATGCAACAATCACCGATTGTCCTGCTGGATGCGACCGATGAAGAACGGGTAGATATAACTTTTAACGAATATATTACCCGTGCGCTCAACGAGTACCGGCAACAATACGGAGCCGAACAAGGGTTTGAACTCTGGGCCGATTACCTGATGGCATCCATCAACAAAATCCGGCGGCGTCTCGGTCACACACTACACAAGACACTGCAACAACTGATGACGACAGCCCTACAGCAACACCGCGAACATAACGATCCGAGTGCGCACAAACCATGGATTCATCGACTGCTGCTCGACTACTACGATCCCATGTACGACTATCAGCTCGGCAAAAAGCAGGACCGCATTATATTCAGAGGCAATCACGAACAGGTCCTGCCATACCTGCAAGACGCCATAACCCCCCTCTAAAGCAGAAACCTTGTATGTTGCCTCGTGTCACTGCATACCCTCCTCTGTCATTCCTGCGAAAGCAGGAATCCACTCAAACCAATTCTCCATATAAATCCAACCACTCTGGATTGCTCTTTTCAATCAATTCCATCTTCCACTGACGCCTCCATTTTTTATTTGCTTCTCGCGTGGGATGGCCGTTTCCTTTGGATTCCTGCTTTCGCAGGAATGACGGGCTTTGACGTTCGTCCTCCCTGAACTGGCTGCCCTCGTCATTCCTGACTGCCCCCGTCATCCCCGGCTGCCCCCGTCATCCCCGGCTGCGCCTCCGTCATCTCTGGCTTGACCAGAGAGCCAGTCTTGACATGCCATTCACCAGATAACAACTTTTGCGTGCGATACTGAAAAGCCAGTTTTTTGAGAAGCATTATTTCGTTAAAGCAGAAACCTTGTATGTTGCCTCGTGTCATTGCATACCCTCCTCTGTCATTCCTGCGAAAGCAGGAATCCAATCAAACCAAGCCCCTATCATCCCTGCGAAAGCAGGAATCCACTCAAACCAATTCTCCATATAAATCCACCCACCCTGGATTGCTCTTTTCAATCAACTCTATCTTCCACTGATGCCTCCATTTTTTTATTTGCTTTTCGCGTGGGATGGCCGTTTCCTTTGGATTCCTGCTTTCGCAGGAATGACGGGCTTTGACGTTCGTCCTCCCTGAACTGGCTGCCCTCGTCATTCCTGACTGCCCCTGTCATCCCCGGCTGCACCCCTGTCATCCCTGCGCCTCCGTCATCTCTGGCTGCGCCTCCGTCATCTCTGGCTTGACCAGAGAACCAGTCTTGACATGCCATTCACCAGACAGCAACTTCTGCGTGCGATACTGAAAAGCCAGCTTTTCGAGAAGCATTATTTCGTTAAAGCAGAAACCTTGTATGTTGCCTCGTATCACTGCATATCCTCCTCTGTCATTCCTGGCCGTGCCTCTGTCATTCCTGCGAAAGCAGGAATCCACTCAAACCAATTCTCCATATAAATCCACCCACTCTGGATTGCTCTTTTCAATCAACTCTATCTTCCACTGACGCCTCCATTTTTCTATCTGTTTTTCGTGTGGGATGGGC
>JAJDYQ010000026.1 GCA_022825085.1 Gammaproteobacteria bacterium | reverse complement strand
TACGGCAATCGGTGCGCGTTCACCTATCGCCATAGCTTCACCATGATAGCCGTGATAGTCATTCATGGTAACAGCGACATCAGCTACCGGCACTTGCCAGGGACCCACCATTTGGTCACGAGCAACGAGGCCTGTCACTGTGCGATCACCAATGCTTATCAGAAAGGTTTTGTCTGCAATAGCCGGAATCTGTAAAATCCTATATGCTGATTCCTTAATATCAATATTAAGGGTGTCCATGTTTTCAGGTTCTGGCTTTCTGCGCTCGCCTGGACGGTTCATTTTTGGTGTTCTACCTAGAACCAACCGCAATGGAATATCTACCGGATTATTATTAAATTTTGGATCATGGATAATGAGATCGCGCTCTTCGGTTGTTTGCCCTAAAACCATATAAGGGCAGCGCTCGCGCATGCAAATCTCATCAAACAGGCTTAGGTTATCATCGCTGACGGCCAGTACATATCGCTCCTGGGCCTCATTCGACCAGATTTCCATTGGCGACATGCCTGACTCATCATTGGGGATTTTTCGCAGGTCAAGTGTTGCGCCACGAGCCGCTTCATTTATCAGCTCAGGTATCGCATTTGATAGTCCACCGGCACCAACATCATGTATGGAAATAACAGGATTGCTATTACCCAGTCGAGTACAGTGGTCAATGACTTCCTGACAGCGTCGCTCCATTTCAGGATTACCACGCTGCACCGAAGCAAAGTCCAGATCCTGGCTGGAAGAACCACTGGGCATGGATGATGCTGCCCCACCACCCAATCCAATCAGCATGGCGGAACCACCCAGGACAATCACGTTTGCTCCAACAGGAATACTATTCTTTTCTACATGCCTCTCAGATATATTGCCGATACCACCTGCCAGCATAATGGGTTTATGATAACCAAGAATAACGTTACCACCTTTAGGTTTAATTTCGTAAGTTCGGAAATAACCCGCAATACTTGGGCGGCCAAATTCATTATTAAACGCCGCAGCGCCAATCGGTCCTTCCAGCATAATATCAAGCGCAGAATCAATGTGATCCGGCTTGCCATTATCAACTTCCCATGGCTGGGGTAATTCAGGCAATTTAAGGTTTGAGACGGAAAAACCACATAATCCGGCCTTGGGTTTGGCACCACGACCAGTCGCACCATGATCACGGATCTCTCCACCTACACCGGTGGCCGCTCCGGGAAAAGGCGATATCGCCGTAGGGTGGTTGTGTGTTTCCACCTTAATCGTGACAGGCATAACCTGTTCCTGATACTGATACTCACCTGTTTCCGGGTTTGCTGAAAATCGACTGCCATAGAAACCTTTCATAACCGCAGCATTGTCCTTGTATGCGGAAAGGATTCCCTCAGAGTGATGGGCACAGGTATTACGTATCATATCAAACAGGGTTTTCTCTTCAGCTCTACCATCTATCACCCATTCCGCATTGAATATTTTATGGCGGCAGTGTTCCGAGTTTGCCTGCGCAAACATCATTAGCTCCGCATCAGTCGGATTACGCCCAAGATCGGTGAATGCAGCCACTAAATAATCAATCTCATCTCTGGAAATAGCCAGCCCCAAATCAATATTTGACTGTTCCAGTGCAACACGACCCTTGCTCATAATATCAACTGTCTTGAGCGGCCTTGCTTCATGATGCTCAAACAAAGTTACCAGCTCATCTTCAGACCTAAAAACTGCTTCAGTCATACGGTCATGCAGATGACACATTACTTTATTCATGTCCTGCTCGGATATGTCCGCCGACGACTGAATATCACAGCGGCATGTACGCTCAATACGCTCGATACACTTCAGACCACAGTTATGCGCTATGTCGGTTGCCTTGCTCGACCAGGGTGAGATCGTTCCTGGGCGCGGCGATATATATAGTTGCTGACAGTTTGGCAATATGCCACTGCCGGATTCACCATAGTCCAGCAACTGTTCCAATATGTTTAAGTCAGCTTCGCACGGCTCAGTGGCAAATAACACAATATAGACAAAACGCATGGCAATGGCATGGATCCCGGCTACTTCCTGCTGAATGCTCTTGAGCTTCTTCACCGCCGCAAAGCCGCCCAGGGCAGAACTGCCGGAAAAGGTTTTTATCGGCATAAATTGTCTAACTCATACCAGCAGGACACAGAATGTTGCGCTGCTATTTCAAAACGATAGCTGTATTTCTGTGCCAATCTGCTTAGCTCCGCCGCAACAATTTCAGGTGAGTTATTTGACTCACTCAAATGGCCGGCCACAATAAACTTCAATTCTCCAGGCAGTAACGCCTGCAGGAACCGGCAGGACTGCTCATTGCTTAAGTGTCCCCATTCGCCACCTACACGTCGCTTCAGAGCAGAAGGATAATCACCCCCCATCAATAGGGCCCGGTCATGATTAAACTCCAGCAACATTGCCTCACAGCTCTCGTAAGCCGCCAAAATACGTTCGTTAATGGTCCCAACATCAGTCAGCAGACCAAAGCAATGATCCTTGGTCCGGAATACAAACTGGCAGGGTTCACGGGCATCGTGGGGAACCGGCACCGGCCTGATCGTCAGCTCACCAATCAGGAATTCTGCATGGACATTGATTGTATTAAGCCTGATGTCATCTTCTGAAAAATAATCAGATGTGCCCTGTGAAGCCCATACAGGAATTTTGCAACGTCTGGATAAGGTGCTGACACCACATATATGGTCCCCATGCTCATGGGTCACCAGAATTGCATCAATATCATCCGGAGACAGGCCTATAGCTCTCAATCGAGCAGTTGTTTCTTTTAGTGAAAATCCGCAATCAACCATTAAGGTCAATGAATCGCCTTGGATGACTGTAGCATTTCCCTTGCTGCCACTGCCCAAACACGCAAACCTCATGCCACACCAGTCTGCAAGAAATACACTATTATTTTATCTGATCATAAATCAGAGACAGGATGCGCTGGGCAGTCTTGGAGTTATCCCGCTCGCCATCCTCATCCAGCACAATAATCTGTGTGCTGGCCTCATCACCGGCAAGATTAACCTGATACTGATCACTCGAGGGTTTTTCATCACTGCCCCAGAAGATCAGGCCGGACAAAATGCCTTGCTCACTGGATTTGATATCTGCCAGTGGGTCTGAATAACGCACATAGTAAATACCCCTTGATCGATCCCGGTCTTCAACCGTAAACCCAACACGGTCTAATACTAACCCAACAATCCTCCAGGCACGGGGGTATCCCCTCTGATAGTCTATCAGTGAATTGCCCTCTCTATCTTTAATCATTTTGGCCCGCATATTCCTCTGGTTGGTACGTGCCAGCCTTGCACGGGCTTTTTGATCCTCGGTACCCAGATAGACAATGAGCCGCCTCAGTATTTCTGCCTCCAGCTCAGGTTCCGCAGGACGTGTTTCCCATACGATAGATTCCCCGGAAACTTTTTGAAGTACACCACGATGCGAGACAAATACCTCTGTATGATCTGGCTTGTCAGATTTCTCTATGCGCAAACGGAAGCTGTCCCGCGTCGGGGCAGAGTATGCTGTATCAAGCACTGATTTCAAGAAACCACGAATGATATCATCTGGAATATCAGCGCGATTTTCTTTCCAGTCTGTCTCCATAATACCAATTTGAGGGTCTTCAATGGTTAGCAGGAAACCAAAGTCCAGCCAGAATTCCCTGAGCTTCGGCCACAATTGCCCCGGGGCAGCCTGCACGACCAGCCAGCGCTTATCACCATCCCGAATGACTTCAATGTCCTCCTGCGCAGGCAGGATACCGAAAGGCTGCCCCGGAGTTTCTTTTTCATATTCAGAATAAGAAGCGGCACTCCTCTCTGGAGCAACCACGGCATCTTCAACGCGCGAACTGGAAAGGTCTGGCGGTATTGCAAGCCTTTCTGCCTGGGGGCTTTTTTTGTATTCAACCGAATAGTCCCCGAAGCCAGTATCCCCACCAGTGGCTTTTTCAGTTGTGCCGCATGCAGTAACCAGCAAACAACAAAGTGTCATGCCAAGAGAATAGATAAGTACATATTTCATACTGCTTTCAGTCTTCATTACTGAGTATTAAACAAATAGGTTAAAGAACATCTGCCTGCTGCATCGCAGCCCGCACATCATCATGGCAGGATTCAGACAGCCATGTTAACGGCAGGCGAATCCCTGCCTCACATCGACCCATTTCTGCCATGGCCCATTTAACCGGAATCGGGTTCGCTTCTACAAATAAATTACGGTGCAGACCAAGCAGGCGATTATTGATCGCTTCTGCGGCAGCACGATTTCCTGAAAGGGCGTATTCACACATTTCATGCATTGCCGCCGGTGCCACATTAGAGGTCACTGAAATAACGCCATGCCCGCCGCTTAGCATGAATTCCATGCCCGTAGCGTCATCACCACTGAGCAAAAGGAAACCATCTTCGACCTTTCCCAGCACACCCATAATTCTGCCCAGATCACCTGTGGCATCTTTTAGTCCGATAATATTGGGAATCTTCGACAACCGAATGACCGTCTCATCAGACATATCGCAGGCAGTACGTCCCGGTACATTATATAAAATTTGCGGTACATCAACAGCTTCTGCGATCGACCTGAAATGCAGATACAATCCCTCCTGGGTGGGCTTGTTATAATAAGGTGTCACCAGCAAACAGGCGTCTGCACCGGCCTCCCCGGCTGCAGATGTCAGGTCGATAGCTTCCTGTGTTGAGTTTGCTCCTGTCCCGGCAATGATCGGGATACGACCGGCCGCTATTTCAATTGCAGAATGAATAACCTCGATATGTTCATCAAACATCAGGGTTGCGGACTCTCCGGTTGTCCCCGCCACTACAATCGCATCAGTTCCCTGTTCAATATGAAACTCGATCAGATCCTTCAGCGCCACCTGATCGACAGCCCCATCTACCTGCATGGGCGTAATCATCGCTACCATACTACCTCGCAACATCCGATCCTCCCGCAGTCACGTTACCAAGGCATGAATAATACGTACCATGCCGACGGCTGACAAGATAAACCTGCTTAATGGGGCATTTTTTATTAAGCCAGTAAAACATTATTTGCTCATATAGCAGACTGCCTTATGCTCAAAATACCGCTGTAAGCCAATTATCGGATATTGCCCGGCATCGGGTTAATGGCACGTGACAACATCCACTCTGGCCGGTTAGAATCTTCATTAACAGGGGAGTTCTGGATTTGCCCAGAACAGCCCTAAATAGTTGATATTTTCCAGTCATGAGCGAACAATTTATTGTTATAACCTGCGTAGGCAAGGACCGTCCCGGCCTTGTGGTACTGCTGACCCGACATATCGTCCATGCCAACGGCAATCTAATTGACAGCCGCATGACCGTGCTGGGCGATGACTTTGCCATCATTACGCTGGTATCCGGCACATGGGACACTATCGCCAAGCTGGAAAGTTCCCTCAAAAATCTAGCGGAAAGAGAAGACCTGAGCATTACTACAAGAAGGACCGGGAGACGAAAAAATGAAAAGTCGTCTATGCCCTACTCCGTTGACGCGATCTGCGTCGATATGCCTGGCATCGCCAATCGACTTGCAGAATTCTTTGCAAATCAACGAATCAATATTGAAGATTTAACCACCAGCCGCTATGCGGCCCCCTACACAGGCACTCCAATGTTTTCAGCACATATAGCTATTGCCATTCCCGACAGCGTTCACATCAATGCACTGCGCGAAGAATTCTTCACATTCTGCGACGATAATAATCTGGATGCGATGCTGGAACCACTAAAGATCTGATCACAATCTATCGGGGAAGCCTGCCGCCCGCCGGCCAGGCTTTCAGTATAGCCTGCACCAGCGTTGCCAGCGGAATAGCAAAAAAAACGCCCCAGAACCCCCATATTCCACCAAAAACCAGTATTGCCACAATAATCGCTATTGGGTGGAGGTTGACTGCTTCCGAAAAGAGCAACGGTACCAGTGCATTGCCGTCAAGGATCTGTATGACCAGATAAGCACCCAGCACCCAATAGAAATCACTGGTCAAGCCCCATTGAGAATAGGCAACCAGTGCAACCGGAATCGTCACAACAGAGGCCCCTATATAGGGAACAATAACAGACAGACCGACCAGAACAGCCAATAGCATGGCGAAATTCAGTCCAAACCACGCAAACGTAACCAGACATACAGCCCAGACAATCAGTACTTCAATAAACTTGCCGCGAACATAATTACCGATTTGGCGATCAACATCTTTCCAGACTACAAAGGCCAATTCCCTGTTGCCCGGCAGATACCGGCTTGCCCAGGCCATGATCAACTCCTTGTCTTTCATGAAAAAAAACACCAGAAGCGGAACCAGAATCAGATAAACCAGCAGAGTTATTGCGCCGACCACCGACGATAAAGACCAGGTCACAACAGTCCTGCCTAATCTGGCAATTTCATCCTGAATGGCACCTGTTAATTCAGTGATATGCTCTTTGGTTATAAAATCCGGGTATTCCGCCGGCAGCTTCATTAGCACCTGCTGAGTGTGCGACAGCATCACCGGAAGCTCGGCAAACAGTTCACGGGTTTGAAAGAAAAGCTGTGGAAATGGGATAATCAAGACAAATGCCACGAACAGCATAAACAGAGAAAAAACAACAATAACGGAAATGACTCTGGCGACATGCCATTTAGTAAAAAATCTGACTACCCCCTCTAACAAATAAGCGATAACAATGCTTGCGATAACGGGCGCCAACATATCACCGATTATCAAAATGACCGCAAAAATTACAAAAAGCGTCAGCAGCAGCACCACTGTTTGCGGGTCGGAGAAATGCTGTTCGTACCAGTTTTTAAGTGCCTGAAACATTCGACGAATTATTTCTTATAAAAACTTCATATTCAGTTCTGAAATAAACTTCCAAATCATCAATGGTATCTTTTGCTGATCGGCCATGAACCATGTGTTGCATCACAAAAGATGAAGCTTTATGAAGCAACTTCTCGGCATCCAGCATCGGATAGGTCTGCCTTAAGCGCTTGATAGAGGCAACCACCGTTTCTTCCTCCGGTCTGACAATGTCTCGCCGCTCGATTGCTACTTGTTCAACTCTTTTTCTGTGTTTGGTTGCAAGGAATTCTGCATATTCCATCAGCGACTCCTGCCCTGATAGTTCCATAGACTCAAATATCCGAAGCAACGCCTCGGCGGATAATCCCTTTGCCATACTATAGTGCCGATCCCGAGATTCCCCTGGAGATTTCAGTCTGCCGGCTAAAGTGGATCATTGATGTGGTCCTTGCAATATTGTCGAGCAAACTCAAGCAGATCTTCCATGGCACGGACACGAAACTTCTGCTTTTTGCAAACAAACGAAAAAGGACGTGTTAAAGGAGGGTCGAGGTTGACTGCCCTCAGAATATCCAGCTGCAGTTCCTTCACAACAGTCGCCCTTGAAACGATAGAAATACCCATGCCGGCCTCAACAGCACCCTTAATCGCCTCGGGACTTCCAAGCTCCATGGACAACTTAAGGCCATTCTCGGAAACACCGTGCCGGTCCAGATATTCATTGATCACTTCTCTGGTTCCAGAACCCTCCTCTCGACAGATATAAGGGTATTCCATGATATCCCGAATCGTTACTGAAGACTGTTTAGCCAGCGGGTGGGCTACCGGCACCACACAGACCAACTGATCCTGCCGACAGCTCTCCACAATAAGGTTCTTATTTTGTACCGGAGCCTCAACCACTCCCAGATCGATCTCGTTATTTTCGAGCATGGATACAATACCGTCCGTATTAGAGACCTTGAGCTGTATATTGATATCAGGAAATTCTGCACGAAAATTACCCAGTAGCGCGGGCAACATGTATTCTGCGATTGTCGTACTCGCGCCCAGCGTTAAAGTTCCACCCATTTCACCGGTGATTTCACGTACTGCACTTTCCATCTGGCGATACAACTCGAATATCTTGACCGCGTGCTCGTAAATCACTTCACCGGTCTCGGTCAGCGTTATACGGTTATGCGTCCGGTCAAAGAGCCGCGTATCAAACTGCTCTTCAAGCTGTCTGACCTGAAACGTGACGGCAGGCTGGGTCATATGAAGTGACTCGGCTGCTCTGGTGAAGCTCAATAGCTTGGCCACTGTATAAAACACCTGTAACCGGCGATCTGACATGCTGCACTCTCTTGGGGAATCAAATATCCCGAATATTAGCGGACTACCGCAGGATTTTTCATGGCTGAAGAGTGTAACACATATTCAACAT
>JAJDYQ010000101.1 GCA_022825085.1 Gammaproteobacteria bacterium | reverse complement strand
TCCCCCTCCCCCCCCCTCTGGGGGGGGGGGGGGGGGGGGCGGCCCCGCCGACCGCGGCCACGGTCGGCATTATAGCCCGTGACAGAGTCCGGTACAGTCCCTGAATCCGGCATTGCGCGGCATTGCGGCTGCCGGATAATTTGTCTTTGTGCTTCATCATTGTCTCAACTCCTTTTCAAGTTTTTTTCACATTCCCCGCCCTGCCTGACCGGTATGCAACCGGTGTATGGCAGCCGGCCGGGGCATCGTCATTCCTGGCTATGCCTCCGTCATTCCTGACTGTGCCTCCGTCATTCCTGACTGTGCCTCCGTCATTCCTGACTGTGCCTCCGTCATTCCTGGCTGTGCCTCCGTCATTCCAGCGAAAGCAGGAATCCACTCAAACCAATTCTTCATATAAATCCACCCTCTCTGGATTGCTCTTTTCAATCAATTCCATCTTCTGGATTCCTGCTTTCGCAGGAATGACGGGCTTCCATTGGCGCTTCCATTTTTTATCTGTTTTTCGCATGTGATGACCGTTTCCTTTGGATTCCTGCTTTCGCAGGAATGACGGGCTTTGACGTTCGTCCTCCCTGAACTGGCTGCCCCTGTCATCCCTGACCGCGCCTCCGTCATCTCTGGCCGTGCGCCCGTCATCTCTGGCTTGACCAGAGAGCCAGTCTTGACATGCCATTCACCAGATAGCAACTTTTGCATGCGATACTGAAAAGCCAGCTTTTGGAGAAGCATTATTTCGTTAAAGCAGAAACCTTGTATGTTGCCTCGTGTCACTACATATCCTCCTCTGTCATTCCTGCGAAAGCAGGAATCCACCCAAACCAATTCTTCATATCCTTTGGATTCCTGCTTACGCAGGAATGACGGGCTTTCTTTGCATCTGTGGTCCGCGCCATATCGGTCTGCTGCTACCGCCACTGTTGCAGTATCTACCGTCAATTCCAGAGTCGTATTGCTGCCGCTGGTCGGCAGCCATTGTCCAGTATGGTTCATACTATCTCTCCCTGAGTCAGTCGATGAATACGCTGTTTCAGTCATTGCCGGTCAGACATTACTGCCGGATCAGCGTCTTTGCCCCATTGTACACCGGTTTGACGAACAGCATCACGCCGGCTTGCACTGAAGTATAGCATAACATTTAACCGAGCACAAAGGCGATAAGTGCATTTTTCGCGTCCTCCTGCGGTTTGTTCCGCCCTGTCCGGCCTGCGCCGGTGGTTTAGACATTAAAGCGGAAATGCACTACGTCACCTTCCTGCATGATGTAATCCTTGCCTTCCAGACGCCATTTTCCGGCTTCTCTGGCACCGGTCTCGCCGTTGCAGGCAATATAGTCGTGATAGCCGATGACTTCGGCACGGATGAATCCCCGCTCAAAGTCGGTGTGTATTTTTCCGGCGGCCTGCGGCGCGGTGCTGTTGTGGCGCATGGTCCAGGCGCGGGCTTCCATGGGTCCGGCGGTGAAGAAGGTTTGCAGTTGCAGCAGGGTGTAGCCGGCCAGAATGACCCGGTTGAGTCCGGGTTCGTGCAGGCCGAGATCCTGCAAAAATTCCTGCTTCTCACTTTCGTCGAGCATGGCTATTTCTGATTCCATGGATGCGCAAACCGGTACCACTACGGCATTTTCCTGTTCCGCGAGGGTCTGTATCTGGTCCAGCCAGGGGTTGTTTTGAAAGCCATCCTCGGCCACATTGGCGATGTACATTGTGGGTTTGGCGGTAATCAGGCTGGCGGTGCGCAGTTTTTCCTGTTCGCTCTCGTCAACTTGCAGTGTGCGTACCGGCCGGCCTGCGTCCAGGTGGTGCCGAATGCGCTCAAACAGTTGTGCCTTTGCCTTTTCTTCCTTGTCGCCGGACTTGCCGGCCCGAAGTGCCTTTTCCAGTGCTTTTTCTGCCGTGGCCAGATCGGCCAGTGCCAGTTCGGTGTTGATCGTTTCAATATCGGCCAGCGGGTTGATGGCTCCAGTAACATGGGCGATGTCTTTGTCTGCAAAGCATCGGACCACATGGGCCATGGCATCGGTTTCACGGATGTGGGACAGGAAGCGGTTGCCCAGCCCTTCACCGGTGGATGCGCCTGCCACCAGGCCGGCAATGTCAATAAATTCGATGGCGGCCGGTATCTGCTTCGCGGAACCGGCTATGGCCGCCAGTCTGTCGAGGCGCGGATCCGGGACGGGTACGATGCCGATGTTCGGCTCGATGGTGCAGAACGGGTAGTTTTCGGCAGCAATTCCGGCCTGTGTCATGGCATTAAAGAGGGTTGATTTGCCAACATTCGGCAGACCAACAATTCCACATTTGAAGCCCATGCCGTACTGCCTATTTTGTGTGGAGTTGCAGGGTGGCCCGATCAATGTCGCCGGCAACCAGCAGGCCCATGATGTCGAGAATGTCCGCTATGGAGCGCATTGCACCTTCATAAACCTGTTTGCCGGCTCGCCCCAGGAGGTAGCCGGTCACTTGATTGCGGTCGCCGGGGTGGCCAACACCGATCCTCAGTCGATAGAAGTTTTTCCCCAGGGCCGGCATGATGTCGCGCAGGCCGTTGTGACCACCGTGACCACCGCCGAATTTAATCCGGGCAGTGCCCGGCGCAAAGTCGAGTTCGTCGTGTGCCACCAGAATTTCCGTTTCGTTGATCCTGTAGTAATGCGCCAGTGCCTGCACGGCAATGCCACTTTTGTTGATGAATGTCATGGGCTTGAGCAGCCAGCAGTCGTGTCCGTCGATCTGTACTCTGCCAACTTCACCATGGAATCTGTTGTTGGCACTGAGTTGTCCGTTAAAGTGCCGTACAATTTCATCAATCAGCCAGAATCCGGCATTGTGCGGGGTGTTTTCATATTCAGGGCCGGGATTGCCCAGCCCTGCAATGAGTCTGATCGGTTTGTCTGCCATATCCTGACAATCCCCGACATGCGCCGATTGACGCGGTTATTCGTCTTCTGCCTTGTCTTCCTCATCGGTCACTTCCTGTTGTTGTTCTTCTTCCTCTATCTGGGCACGGGGGGCATGGATGGCTGCCACGGCACTGTCATGGCCTTCGCCCTGCGTCAGTCCGACCAGGGTAACGCCTTCCGGCAACCGAATATCGCTCAGATGGATTGATTCGCCGATCTCCAGATTGCTCATGTCAACTTCAATATATTCCGGCAGGTCTTTCGGCAGGCAGGTGATCTCGACCTCGATGGTGAGGTGGGATACTACGCCGCCGGCCTTGATGCCGGGCGCGGCATCTTCACCCATGAAATGCAGGGGTACGTGCATGTGTATGCTGTCTCGCTCGGCAATGCGCTGGAAGTCCAGGTGCATCACCATACGTCTGGCGGGGTGGCGCTGCATGTCTCGCAGCACTACTTTTTGTGTCTTGCCATCCAGCTTCAAATCCAGGATGTGGGAGAAAAATGCTTCATGTCCGATATGCTGAATGATCTCATCGTGTTTCAGCGTAATCGCCACCGGTGCCTCGCCTCCACCATATACGATGGCCGGCGTCAAGCCGGCATGACGCAGGCGGCGGCTCGCACCTTTCCCCGTGTCTGCCCGCATTTCTGCGTTAATTGAAAAATCTATGCTCATCTTTGTTACCTCATCAAGTCAGAAATCACCTACCCGCGACCAGGTCGGCATGGCTGCTGCGAAATCCGTTGTCCCGCACAGTGCGGCGCATCGTATCAGGATGTATCCGTAAAGGAAAGTTTCCCGGACAGGAGCGGGGCCTGTTGTGCGCGGCCACGCCGGCAGGTGCGTTTATTTACGGAGCAGCCGCATGGAGTTGCCGACGACAATGAGTGAGCTGGCGCTCATCCCGATAGCCGCCAGCCATGGGGGGATATAGCCCATGGCAGCCGCCGGTATGGCACCGATGTTGTACAGCAGGGCCCATGCGATGTTCTGTTTCACGATGCGCATTGCTCTGGTGGCAATGTCGAGGCCATCAATCAGGTGCTCCAGTCGGTCGGACAATAAAATCATGTCGGAGCTGACCGACGCCAGTTGTGTGCCGCCTCCCATGGCAATCGATATCTGCGCTCTGGCCAGCACCGGTGCATCATTGATGCCGTCTCCTGCCATGGCTACCACTTCGCCCTGTTGCTGGTAGTCTGATATTGCTGACAGTTTGTCCTGCGGCAGTGCTTGTGCGCGCCATGTCTGGATGCCCAGATTCGCGGCAAGTGCCTTGACCGCTGCTTCATTATCGCCGCTGATGATGGATATCCGTCTGCCCATGGCGCGTATTTTTGCAATCAGTGCTGCGGCTCCTGCACGCGGCTGATCTCCTGTCAGCAGCAGGGCATATAACTGCCCCCTGCGTGCCAGCCATACTTCAGAGGCAGATGGATGCCCGGCTGGCCGGATTGTCTCGAATGCCTGACTGTCAAGGCCGGCAGATTGTTCGATAAATTCGCGGTTGCCCAGGTACCAGTATTGACCTTCTATTATTCCACTCATTCCACGACCAGGGTGGTTTTCGATCTTTTCAGCAAGGGGTAGCTTTTGATCGCCGGCCGCCGTGGTAATGGCGTTCGCTATCGGATGTTCGGAGGCCGCCTCAATCGCCGCTGCCATGCCCAGACATGTCCGGCGGTCTATTGCTGCAAGCGGAATGCAGTCTATCAGTTTCATTTTGCCTTCCGTGAGGGTGCCGGTTTTATCGAATATGAAATGATCTGCACGCGCCAGGGTTTCAATGCTGTGGCCCTTGACAACCAGCAGGCCCAGTTGGGTCAGTCTCCCGGTCGCAGCACTCATGGCTACCGGGGTGGCAAGCGATAGCGCACAGGGACAGGTCACTACAAGCACCGCTACCGTAATGGCAATCCAGTCTTCGACGCCCTGATGCCACCAGTAAATGGAGACGATTGCCGCGATTATCAGAATGCCCGATATAAATCGGCCCGCTATCCGATCTGCCATCCTTGATATCGCTGGTCTCTCCGATTGCGCCTGTTCCAGCATATCGAGAATGGTCGATAGCAGCGTTCCCTGTCCGGCCTTTTTTACGCGAATCAAAATCGGATTGCGCATGTTGATGCTGCCGGCAATGACTTCGTCTCCAACAGTACGCTGTACAGGCAGTGATTCACCGGTCAATAATGATTCATCAATGCTGCTCTGCCCATCTTCCAGTATTCCATCGACTGGTATGTTTTGACCTGCCTTGACTTGTATCAGGTCATTATATTGCAGGTCGGCAACGGCTATTGTGTGCTCGGTTCGCCGGTTGTTTTCCAGTGTGATTCGCGTTGCTACCGCAGGCACGAGATGAATCATGGCATCGGTTACTGACGATGAGCGTCGCCGTGCAATCAATTCAAAATATCGGGCTACCAGAAGAAAAAAGACAAACATGACGACGGAGTCGAAATATACTTCGCCCTGCTGTATGACCGTTGCCCAGACACTCGCGAGAAAAGCAGTCAGTATGCCAAGCGATACCGGTACATCCATACCGACCGATCTGCGCCTGAGATCTGCCAGGGCATTGCTGTAAAAAGGCCGGGCGGCGTAAAGCAGTACAGGCAGGGTAAAGAGCAGCGATGCCCATTCAAAAAATACTTCAATCCGGGGCTCCATCCCCCACCAGTTACCGGTGTACAGGGCAACAGCCAGAATCATTACCTGCATACCCAGCAGGCCGGCAATTCCAAGCCGACGCAGTAGGCCCTGTCTTTCCTGTTCCAGCACGGCTTGTTGCCGCTGCGGGTCATAGGGGTGCGCCAGATAGCCAATACGGCTGACGGCTTCAATAATTTCGCTCAGTGTTATCCTGCTGTGGTACCAGCGGATTCGCGCCCGGTGGCTGGCATAGTTGATGCGCACTCTGATGACGCCCGGCAAACCAGACAGGTATTGTTCGTTCAGCCAGATGCAGGCAGCACAGGTTATTCCTTCGAGAATAATCGAAACCTCACTTATATCGTCTTCATCGTGGGTAACAAAGCGTTCCTGAACGGCCGGGATGTCATAGGTTCGGATTTGTGCAAGAAATTCCGGAACCGGTGTCCTGCCTGTCGGTGCCACGCCGGTACGAAACCGGTAGTAGCTTTCCATGCCGGAGTCAACTATGAGCTGTGCAACCGCCTGGCATCCGGCACAGCACATTGCCTGTTCGTTATGCTGGATTTTGACCTTGAATTTGTCTGCCATATCGACAGGCACAGGAAGGCCACAGTGAAAGCAGTTTGCGGTCATTATTCCGCCAATCAACAAAAACGCTGATGAGCAGCGGGGGTGGCTATGACCGGCAGGCAGTGAATATGGTCAAAGCAGGGGATGGTCTATCAGTGCCAGCTTTTTATCGAATTGTGCCAGCTCTGCCAGATCGGGTTCGTTATGAATGGTCAATCGACGGTTTTTTACGGTCAGCAGCCCTGCGTCTGTCAGTTCCTTGAGGGTGCGGCTGACATGTACCGATGTCAGCCCCATGGCATCTGCCATGTCTTCCTGTGAGATCGGGAAGGCAATGCTGTTTTCTTCCGTCCCTTCCAGAAGACCTGCCAGAGATTTGGCGCGATGGAAAAGCTCCAGAAATAAAAATGATAACCGTTCTTTGGCTGATTTGCGGCCTATGCCGAGCATGTATTGCTGACATAACCGCATGCTCTGTGCGTTCATGTCCATCATACGGGCACTCAGATCCGTTCTCTCTCTTAGAATGCGGTCAAGCCTGTCAACCGGAAAGGCACAAACCGTCACTTCGGTCAGGGACTGGGCACTGTAATGAATGGGAATGGCAGGGTTAGGACGAAAACCGATAAAATCACCGGGCAGTGCAAAGCGATGTATCTGGCGCTCGCCGGTCGCGGCTGTCTGGTATAGCGCCGCCCAACCGGAAAACAGGGTGAAGGCATATCGACTGGGGAGGCCTTCTTCCATCAGTCTGCGCTTGGGCTTAATGACAAACTGGTGTTCCCGGTAGCCCTGCGTCCATTCCAGATTCTCCAGAGCGACTCCCTTGAAAAGGGCCAGTTTGCGCACGGGACATTGTGCGCACCGGGTTTTTTCGCCGGGCTTTATCATGAAATTGTCGTAGTTTATAGCCATCCTTCTGCACCCGTCCTCCAACATGGACTAAAAGCCGTTTGTCTATTTTAATCGTTATTGTGGCATTAAGCTACTATCTTCAGGCCTGCACCGTAAATCGTTCTTTTTGTTGCGATCGATAATGTACTGTGCCGGGGCCTTCCAGCCCGCTCCTCTATGCAAGGTCATATATTGTTGCATTGAATCCATACAACGAATCGACAGGTTTGTGGTTTATCCGACAGGGAAGGTTATTTTTATAAGGACATCATTCAAGATGTTGACTTATGTCAATACAATCTGTTGCTGCCATTGCTATTGTTGTGCAGGTGGAATCATACGGTCAGTCAGACCGGCACAGAATTTATGAGGGTTTCCATTGGGTATATTGTGCCTGCTGATGCAGGGTGGGCTTTATTCATAAAAGCAGAGGGGCCTCGATACAGTGGTGAGACATGTTATGGGTTTGTTCAGCAACCCGAAAAAGGAATGGCAGTCTATTCGGGATTCGCAATGCAGTGCCGCGGCGTGCATGCTCAGGTATGTTGCCATCGTGGCTTCAATACCCGCCGTGTCAGGTTATATCGGCACAACCCGTGTTGGCTGGGAGATCGGTGCCGCAGGCACTCATTATCTAAGCCGCGAAAGTGCCGGCATGATCGCCATTCTGACTTACCTTGCCATGGTTACCGGCGTTTTCGGCATGGGCTATATGATCCGATGGATGTCACAGACCTATGGCGAGGAAATGCCTCTGGGACGTTGCGTTGTATTGGCCGCTTATGTGGCAACTCCTCTCTTTTTGATCGGCGTAATGATGCTGTATCCCATCCTCTGGCTGAATATGCTGCTGGGCCTCCCGGTCGTCGCTTACACTGTATATCTGCTTTATGTCGGCATTCCGATCATGATGGAGGTCAACCCGGAAAAGGGTTTTCTGTTTGCCAGTTCTGTCCTGAGCGTGGGTCTGGTCGCCATGGTTGCCATTCTTGCTGCAACGGTCATTTTGTGGGGCTTCGGCTTTGGCCCGATATTCGTCAGTTGATGAACCCCGCAACATGCCCTCACTGAATCAATTTTCTGAATCTATCGGAATCAATTTATGACTGATGTTCAATCCGTTTACTACGACAAGGTTGTCCGGCAGTTTGCCATTATGACTGTTATATGGGCGTTTGTCGGCATGGCCGCCGGGGTATTGATCGCCGCTCAACTGGCCTGGCCTGTCTTGAATTTTGATCTCCCCTGGCTGACTTTCAGCCGGTTGCGTCCGCTACATACCAATGCGGTGATTTTTGCTTTCGGCGGTTCCGCATTATTTGCCTCTGCCTATTATATTGTACAGCGCACATGTCATGTTCGTCTGTTTGCACCAGGACTGGCAGCATTCACTTTCTGGGGTTGGCAGGCCATTATTGTGGCAGCCGCCATTACGCTGCCTCTGGGCATCACTACTTCCAAGGAATATGCCGAGCTGGAGTGGCCGATTGATATTGCTGTCGCCATAGTCTGGGTGGCGTTCGGTATCGTTTTCTTCGGTACTATCATGCAACGCAGAATTGAGCATATCTATGTGGCTAACTGGTTCCTGGGCAGTCTGATTATCGTGGTCGCCATGCTGCATATTGTGAACAGCATGGCGCTGCCAATCATGTTCTTTGGCGGTTCGTGGCTGAAGTCGTATTCTTTGTTCACAGGTGTGCAGGATGCCATGGTGCAGTGGTGGTATGGTCATAACGCTGTGGGGTTTTTCCTGACCGCAGGCTTCCTGGGCATGATGTATTATTTCATACCCAAGCAGGCCGGGCGCCCGATTTATTCTTATCGCTTGTCCATTGTCCATTTCTGGGCACTGGTATTCACCTATATATGGGCGGGGCCACATCATCTGCATTACACAGCACTTCCTGACTGGGCACAGTCACTGGGCATGGTGTTCTCATTGCTTCTGCTGGCACCTTCGTGGGGCGGCATGATCAATGGCATTATGACACTTTCCGGTGCCTGGGAAAAGTTGCGAACCGATCCTGTCCTGCGCTTCCTGGTGGTATCTGTATCCTTTTACGGCATGGCAACCTTCGAGGGGCCGATGATGTCTATCAAGACGGTCAATTCATTGTCTCATTATACTGACTGGACAATCGGCCATGTTCATGCCGGTGCATTGGGGTGGAATGGCCTGATCACTTTCGGCATGTTGTATTACCTGATCCCCAGGCTTTATAACCGTGAGCTGTACAGCAAGAAGCTGGTCGAGTTTCATTTCTGGGCTTCCACAATCGGTATTGTTCTGTATATCGCCTCCATGTGGGTCGCCGGTATTATGCAGGGTCTGATGTGGCGTGCAGTCAATGAGGATGGCACTCTGACTTACAGTTTCGTTGAGTCTCTACAGGCCATGTATCCTTTCTATATGGTGAGAACTGTCGGCGGCATTATCTTCGTGCTGGGGGTCATCACCATGATGTATAACCTTTATAAAACCATAGCAAACGCGAAAGCAGTCGAGGCTGTCATTCCCATTCCTGCGGCAGCATATCATGGGGGTCCGTAATGGCACACGCACATGAAAAAGTCGAAAAGAATATCGGCCTGATGATCGTCCTGACGCTGCTGGTGGCGGCGGTCGGCGGCCTGGTTCAAATCGTACCTTTGGCCTTCCAGGATTCTCTTACCAAACCGGTGGATGGCTTAAAACCCTATAACGCCCTGCGGCTCGCCGGTCGTGATATATATGTCCGTGAAGGTTGTTATAACTGCCATTCACAAATGATCCGCCCTTTTCGATGGGAGACAGAACGCTATGGTCATTACTCTGTAGCAGGCGAGTTTGTATATGATCGCCCATTCCAGTGGGGTTCCAAACGCACGGGGCCGGATCTGCATCGTGTTGGCGGTCGCTATTCGGATGAGTGGCATCGTGTCCATCTGATCAATCCGCGTGATGTGGTTCCAGAATCCAATATGCCCGGTTATCCGTGGCTGCAGGAGAATGAATTGAACTCTGCGGATATCGTTCCCAGCATGAAGGCCCTGAAAGCCCTTGGTCATCCTTATAGTGATGATGATATTGCCAATGCTGAAAAAATGCTTGAGGGAAAAACCGAAATGGATGCTGTTATCGCCTATATGCAGGGTCTCGGTACATCTATCAAGACACGCCGCTAGGAGAAGTTCATGGATTCGATGATATTTCATGCTCTGTGGACTCTCTTTATGATGGCTGCCTTTGTTGCCCTGATCGTCTGGGTTATGGCCGGCAAACATAAAAGAGAGTTTGATGATGCTTCCCGAATCCCGCTGGAAGACGATTCCTGTCCTGATGCAGTGACATCACCCAACGGAGATAATGACCATGAGTGATTTTAGCAGTGATTTCTGGGGCTGGTTTGTCGGTATTGTTTCGATTGCCGGCATACTGGCCTGCGTCTGGCTGATCATGTGGATGAGCACCGGCAAAGCGCCCGGAAAGGAGAAGAAAGCCGAGACCATGGGCCATGTCTGGGATGAGGATCTCACCGAGCTGAACAATCCATTGCCAGGCTGGTGGAAGAATATGTTTTATATCACTTGCGCATTTGGCCTGGGCTATCTGATTCTCTACCCCGGCCTGGGTAGTTTTGCGGGTATCCTGGGCTGGACTTCTATCAATCAGTTAAAGTTCGAAGAGCAAGAAGCGAAAGAGAAATATGGCCCTATCTATGCGAAGTATGCCGGACAGGGTATTGAGGCACTTGTCTCAAATGAGGAGGCTCTGAAAATAGGCAGGCGTCTGTATCTGGCTTATTGTACGGGCTGCCATGGTTCTGATGCGGGTGGCGTGACCGGCTTCCCCAATCTGCGCGACAGTGACTGGCTCTATGGTGGAGGCCCCGATCAAATCAAGGCGTCTATTTTAGATGGCCGCAACGGAGTCATGCCTCCATGGGAAGGCCCTCTGGGTGGTGAAGAGGGCGTTTATCAGGTCACACAATATGTCCTTGGCCTGAGCCAGCGCCCTGGCATTGATGAAGCAGCGGCACAGGCAGGTCAGGCAAAATATATGACCTTTTGCGCCGGTTGCCATTTGCCTACCGGGCAGGGCCTGTCAGCTCTGGGCGCACCGAATCTAACAGATAATATCTGGCTGTATGGTGGCCACCCACAACAGATTGCCGAGTCTATCGCCAGGGGGCGCAAAGGTGTCATGCCTGCCCACAAGAAATTTCTCGGTGAGGATAAATCTCATCTGATAGCAGCATATATCTACAGCCTGTCCCGGTAGGACGAGAAATTCAAGGCGGCCTCCATTATTATGCGGAGTAATTCGATGGTAAAAACCAAATTATCCGGGCAGGCAGTGAAGAAAGCCCGTCCTATATTCTGCCCTGCAGCCGGCAGCTCACGGGAGACAGCATATTTTTTCATGCAGTTCTGCCGTGATACAAACGCATAAAACAGGGGTCCGCACTGTGCCCGAACCCAGACGATCAGTCCTGGATGAGACGACCGAAGCCTCTCTTTATTCCAAGCGACAAAAAATCTATCCGCGTGAGGTGCATGGCTTGTTTGCCACATTAAGGTTGTTGGCGATTGCCGTGCTATTGGGCAGTTACTATATTACAGCCTGGATTCAATGGGACGGCCGACAAATTTTGTTATTCGATCTGCCGGAACGTAAATTCCATATCCTGCTCTGGACATTCTGGCCGCAGGATTTCTTTTACCTCACATTGATGCTGATTATTGCTGCATTGTCTTTATTTTTCTTTACAGCAATAGCCGGACGACTCTGGTGTGGCTACGCATGCCCGCAAACGGTATGGACCGAGGTTTTCATGTGGATCGAGCATAAAATTGAGGGTGACCGCCCTCGACAGATGAAGCTCGATAAAATGCCATGGAATGGGCAAAAGTTGCGCGTCAAGGGGCTTAAGCACTTTGTCTGGGCCTTGTTCAGCCTGTGGACCGGCTTTACATTTGTTGGTTATTTTACTCCGATAAGAGAACTCTGGGACAGCGTCCTGTCTTTGCATACCGGGACATGGGAGACTTTCTGGATTTTGTTTTACAGCTTTGCCACTTGGGGTAACGCGGGCTTTATGCGCGAGCAGGTCTGTATCTATATGTGCCCCTATGCCCGCTTCCAGTCCGCCATGTTTGACAAGGACACCCTGACTATATCGTATGACAGGAAACGCGGTGAACCGAGAGGTGCCCGCCGGCGCAGTGAAAATCACCATGAGAAAGGGCTGGGTTCGTGTATTGACTGTAATATTTGCGTGCAGGCCTGCCCTACCGGCATTGATATACGTGATGGTCTGCAATATCAGTGCATCGGTTGTGCAGCCTGCATTGATGCCTGTGACGATGTCATGGAGAAAATGGGCTATAAAAAGGGTCTTGTCCGCTATACAACCCATAATATCCTGGAGGGTGGCGAACAGAGGATTTTTCGCCCCAGGGTTCTCATTTATGGTGCCATCCTGTTAATACTGATCGCAGGCTTATTATATTCAGTTATCACTCGTATCCCGCTTGAACTGGACGTTATCCGTGACCGCAACAAGCTCTATTCGGAAACCCATGACGGCATGATTGAAAATGTTTATACGCTGAGATTGATCAATAAAAGCCGACATGACCATGAGTTTTGGCTTACCGTTCAGGGTATCGAAGGAATCAGCCTGCTTGCCGATAAAGAAACTTTCCCGGTCGCCAGCGGCGAGATAGTCACTACGGCTGTCAAGCTAAAGGCAGATTATTATTCCCTGTCGTCAAAAAATATGCCGGTTGATTTCAGGATGCAGGCCATCGATGATGAAAGTCTGCATATTACAGCGGATGCCCGATTTCTTGGACCGTTCAGGAATTAATGGCTCATCCAGAAAAAACAAAGCCCTGGTACAGGCATTTATTCGTATGGCTGATTATTTCGTTTCCGGCTTTTTCTGTTATCGGCGGCCTGTCCTTGCTTGTATTTTCGCTGAATATGGATTTGGGGCTGGTAAGCGATGATTATTATAAGCGCGGCAAAGCCATTAATGCAGCCCTCGATAAAGACAGGCAGGCCAGCACAATGGGTTATCATGGTGTCATATCCTATAGCCAGGATGGCCCGTCCATCACCGCAACATTGACTTCCACGACCGGTGCCGATCTACCTGAAATCTTATCCATTGATATCATGCACGCTACTCGCGGTGGCATGGACAATCATCTGCAGCTGATCAGTCGCAGCCCGGGGCTCTACCATGCGCCGCTGGGCAGCCCGTTACCCGCTGGCCCCTGGGAGATTCGCCTCTCAACCAATGAATGGAGGATTCACGGGCGTATGCAGATACCGCAATCAACGAAAACCGGCCTGAGTCCCCGGTTATAGACGGGTGACGGAACAAGCAATTTCCTGAGACCTGTCGGCTATAACAGCCCAAGCTCAGCGAAGGATGCTGGCTGACCATCACCAACAATAAAGTGGTCCAGAACACGGATTTCCACCAGACCCAATGCCCGCTGTAAACGCTCGGTAAGAGCGCGGTCAGCCTGACTCGGTTCGGCAATGCCGGAAGGGTGATTATGGGCAAAAATCACGGCCTTGGCATCCAGTTCCAGAGACCGCTTTACAATATCTCTCGGATATACATTCGCACCGTCAATTGTGCCTCTAAATATCTCCTCAAAACGAATTATCTGGTGCTGGTTATCCAGAAAGAGGCAGGCAAATACTTCATGGGGCAAATGGCCCAGTTTGAGGCGCAGGTATTTGCGCGTAGCCTCCGGACTATCGAGCACATCTCCCCGCTGGATTTCCACCGCCAGATAACGTCGCCCCATTTCCAGGGCCGCCTGTAACTGTGCATACTTTGTTTCTCCCAACCCGGGCATGGCGCAAAATTCTCCTATATCGGCCTGCATCACACCACGTATGTCACCAAAATGCCGAACCATATCCCGGCCCAGATCAACTGCGCTGCACCCCTTGACTCCGGTACGCAGAAAGATCGCCAGTAATTCAGCATCTGAAAGAGCCTCTGCTCCCTGATTAATAAGTTTTTCCCGCGGTTGTTCGGTAGCAGGCCATTCCTTGATACTCATAAAACTTCATTTTTGTGGATGAAAGGAATAGGATAGTGAAACTATTGAGCAAGCAGAACCTGTATAAAATATGGGGCTTTTAATCGGCAAACAAATAATTCTGGGCGTAACCGGAAGTATCGCGGCCTATAAGGCAGCCGAATTGACACGCCTGCTGGGCAAGTCCGGTGCGCACATTCGGGTTACGATGACTCAGGGAGCACAGGCTTTCGTTACTCCCATGACCTTTCAGGCCCTGTCCGGCAATCCGGTCCATACGGCACTCCTCGATGAGCAGGCCGAAGCCGGGATGGGGCATATTGAGCTGGCTCGCTGGGCAGATACGGTTGTGGTGGCACCGGCCTCAGCCAATTTTCTGGCCCGACTGGCTCATGGCATGGCCGATGATCTGCTCAGCACATTGTGCCTGACCACAGATGCACCGATTATGGTGGCACCTGCCATGAATCAACAGATGTGGCACAACCACCAGACCCGGATCAACATCAATCACCTCACTCAATCCGGGATCGCGGTCATGGGCCCTGCATCCGGTGAACAGGCATGTGGCAGTATCGGACCGGGACGCATGCTGGAACCTGAAGAGCTGCTCTCTATCATTGGCAACAGCTTTTCCCGGCACACTCTTTCCGGATTGAAGGTCATGGTCACCGCAGGTGCCACTCGTGAAGCCATTGATATCGCCCGATATATCAGCAATAGAAGCTCAGGAAAAATGGGTTTTGCGCTGGCCACTGCGGCCCGGGAGGCCGGTGCCGAAGTGACGCTGATTGCCGGACCAGTCAGCCTTAATACCCCTGAAGGAGTATCGCGAATAAACATTGAGACCGCCGAACAAATGGGGCAGGCAGTGCTCAATCAGATTGCCAGTCAGGATATATTAATCGGTTCGGCTGCCGTTGCCGATTATGTTCCGGCATCACCTTATAAAGGAAAAATAAAGAAGACCCACGATAACCTGACCATCGAGCTGTCAGCCGGTATCGACATTATGCAGGAGGTCGGCCAATTGCATAACAAGCCGTTCACAGTCGGATTTGCAGCCGAAACCGAAAATATCGATGCCCATGCCCAGGACAAAATGCGAAGAAAAAACATGGATATGATCGCTGCAAATAATGTGGGTCTGTCTGATCGGGGGTTCGAGGCTGACGAAAATGCCATTGATGTTTACTGGGATGATGGTCGAAAAACATTGCCACTTGCCAGCAAAGACAAAATCGCTCGGCAGCTTGTAGCACTTATCGGCGACAGATACCGGATGACAGTATCTCGACACTCAGGCAATCAACGCCCCGCGACCTGATCTGCAAACAGCCACACAGTGAGTCCAAATGGCCCAAAATAAATCCAGGCCATTGACAATATGAGGTCCCGCATCTGGGATGAGATTTGATTTAACGGATACGATAGCCTGAGTGACAGGCTACACAGGTAGAGGTGATCTCAGCAAGAGCACCGTAGGCCGGCAGCGCCGCTCCTTCCTGGGCTTTAAGCGCAAACCGGCTTGCTGCTCTATGCATATCCGTACCCGCCTGACGCATACCCTCCGGCATAAATTCGGCCATATGGCTTGCACCATGCGACTCAAGAGAGCTCATTCCCAAACGCGACTCAGCAACATCCGCAGCCTGATCAAGCTCGCCATTGGACATGCTGATTAAAATTTCATTGATAGCTGCCAGATGATCACGCATGTTCGACATCATGTGTTGCTGCATCATTGCCGGAAGTTCAACCAATCGCCTTGCGTCTTCTCCAGCAAGTAAAATATTACTTGCCATCATGCAAAGAGTTAAAGCGATGAACTTTGATTTTTTTCTCATTTACATCTCTCTTTATAAAAATACAAACAACAGTATTGTACCAGTCAACATGCAGGGAATTTCAATCCAGTGCGGCCATGACCTGCCTCAAGGAAATCGTCGGCTGAAGATGATGTATGCCAGACAACAACTGAAATCTCAAGCTGTGCAGAATCTCGGCAACCGGGGCTTTGGCATGTGTTTTTTGTTCTTGTGTAACATTTAGGAACTTTGTCCGAAATCATCAGCGCTTTGAAATCGGGAAGCGGGCTGTACGTGACAACCCTGAACCTCTATCGATACCTCAATAAAATCAATCAAGTCTGGTCAATAGTATTGACTTTTTTGCCTCTCATCATGTAAACTGTCCGTCTGTCCCATATAAACTGACAGCGTATTTCATTACAATAGTCTGCCGTGGCACGAAAGAAATCGAAAAAACCCAGCCAGCCGAAATCAGGCAAACCCGCCAAATCCAACGCAGCACGCCAACCGATAGCCTGGTCGATGCCGATGTGGGTGATCGCCCTGCTGCTGGTCGCCTCGGCAGTACCCGGCGCCTTTGTCGGCTCCAGCATTGGCTTCTCTGATCACTATCGCGAAGCTGTTGCCGAGATAGGGTTTTTCAGTCTGCTGGTTTGGGTGCTGTGGCGCAACCGCCACATCCGTCAGGGCAGTTTGACCTTTAGCTGGACGCGCCTGTGGCTGACTGGTTTGCTTCTGCTGGGAGGCATATCGGTCTTCTGGTCTGCTGACATCGGTTTTTTTGCCAGCAAATATCTCTTGTGGCTGGCGGCGGCGGCGGCACTGGGAGTAGCGATGACCGTACGCCTTGACCTTGATGCCATGCTGCAACTGGCACGTGGATTCGCGTTAATCGCAGCATATATTTCTGCGGTCGGACTCATACAGTCGATGACCTCAACCGATATATTCCTGCAAACAGTGAAACCGGCAGCAAATTATCACAACCGCAATACGGCTATGCAGGTAATTGTGATGGCGCTCCCGATGGTTATATTCATGCTACTGTTCGAAAAGCGCCGGGAGCTGTCGATTTTGTCCTTTTTTGTGCTGGTACTCGGGTACGGATATGCTTTTCATGCACCTGTCCGCTCGGCCTGGTTAGCACTGATACTACAGATACTCATCATTGTTGCCGCGCTGATATGGCTGTGGCACCCACTCAAAACGATCATACACAAAAGTCTGCTGGGGCATCGGGTATTTAAAGTCGCGGCACCAGTGGCCCTGCTGTTACTGGTAGCAATGGCCAGTGTCTCGACAGACGGTCAGGACAGCGCCTTTCAAAACCTGATCAACCGGTTTATAGCCCTGCAAAATATTATAGATAATTACTGGGCTGCAAGCCGCGTGGAACGCTACCGTATCTGGGACGATGCCCTGACAATGGTGAGAGCAAATCCCATACTTGGTACCGGCATGGGCAGCTTCTTTCACAATCTGTTGACAGATAGCAGTAAATATGAGAGCTCCGCAGTACTACGTGTGCACAACGACATACTGGAGATTGGCGTCGAACTGGGCGTGGTAGGCATACTGATATTTTTAGCCGGTGCCATCGGACTGGCAGGTACATTGTTCACCGTGATACGGCGTGGCGATCTGACCACGCGCGTATTTTTCCTGCTCATCACCGCTGTACTGGCCGGCAGCGCCCTTCAGATGCAGGTCAGTTTCCCCTATCAGATGCCGGGACCGATCATCATGTTCGGCGTTTATGCCGGCCTGATTCTTAAGGCCGGCGGCGGCAGAATCAGGCATATCACCCTGCGAGCACATCACTGGAATGCTTTTATGGGTGCCGCCGGTGCCTTACTGGCACTGGTACTGACACTCAATTTCGCATGGTTAAACACGCTCTTCACCACCGAAGGGATCACCCGGCGTGCCGCCTGGAACAAGCCCATTCATTTGGGACCACCACTTTGCCACCGCAGCATCGCGAGACTTTTCGTAGGACTTGCTTCCGTCTATCAGAAAGCCGGGCGCCATGGAGAAAGCCTCAGTGTGGCACGCTCACTTGAGACGTGCATACCGGGTTCCTGGATGACCGAACAGTTCAAAATCATGGATCATTACAGGAACCAGCGTTGGGCCGAAGCCCTGCCATTACTACTGAACATCAAGCAACGCGGACCAATTGGTAACTACCGCGATTATATCAACCTGATAGCTGTCCATATCAAAATGGGCAACCTGGCAGAGGCGCATAAAGTGTTCGAAGAGCTGATCGCACAGCCGGAGGAATATCTGATCAAACGAAGAGGCACGCTGCGCACCGCAATGTTTTTTGCATTGCAAACCAACAAAATAGAAGAAGCCAAGCGATTCTACCGGCTGCTGCACCTGCACTATCGCCTGACACCAGAGTTCCAGAAACAGGTGCTGGCCAGAGTACCCGCAGAGCATTCCGATGCCTTCCTTGAATGGCAAAACAAACTTGAGGCAGAGCTTTCTGAAGAAGGATGAAACTCAGGATGCGCACCCTTTTATGGTTGGGGCGGCCGCAAAAACTGCCGTGGCCTTATGCCCAACCCCAGCAAAACCACCACAAACAGCACCATACCTGCCACGACCCAGAACAATAACCATGCTGCCCTTGAAAACAGGTCGCGGGCATACCATGCCGCCGTCTGATCGGAAAGCCACCATAACGCGGCTCCCATCACTATGCTGGCGAGTACAATGCGCAAAGTAAAAGGCCACCAGTCCGCACTGAAACAGAAAATTCCCTGACGCTTGAGCCAGTAATACAGCAGTCCGCAATTTACATAGGCAGCCAGTGCTGTCGCCAGTGCAAGCCCCATGTGGACACCATCAAAAACTACCCAGAGCAACAAACCAACCAATACCAGCTTCAAAGAAACATTCACCAGCATGGCATAAATGGCTGCCCGGACCGGTGTTCTGGTATCCTGGCGCGAGAAAAAACCGGGCGCAAGGACCTTTATAAAAATAAAGGCTGGCAGACCCAGTGTATAAGCCATCAGGCTCAAGCATGACATTTCAACATCGCGCGAAGAGAATTCCCCATACCCAAACAGAGTGATCAACAGCGGTTCAGCCAGCACAAACAGGCCCACCATGGCCGGGATGCTGATAACGACTGCCCAGCGCATCGCCCAGTCCATCAGATTAAAAAACTGTTCCGGTGAATCCGAGGCATGCTTTTGCGACAGGCTGGGTAAAATGACGGTGGAAAGGGCCACACCGAAAACACCGACAGGAAGCTCGACCAGTCGATCAGAAAAATATATCCATGTCACGCTGCCAGTCACCAGAAAAGAAGCAATCAATGTGTCCATCAATAAACTGATCTGCACAACCGAGAAACCAAAAATCGCAGGCAACATCAATTCACGAATCCTGACCACACCCTCGTGATACCATCCCCAGCGAGGCATTGATAACATGCCCAGCCTCGCTACAGCCGGCAACTGAAACCCCAGTTGTACCGCACCGGCAATAAAAACACCCCACGCCAGTGACATAACCGGCTCATCCAGATAAGGCGAAACACCTATCGCCATGATGATTAATACCAGATTGAGAAAAACCGGAGTGAATGCCGGAATCGCAAACT
Source organism: Gammaproteobacteria bacterium (assembly GCA_022825085.1). Lineage (GTDB taxonomy): Bacteria > Pseudomonadota > Gammaproteobacteria > JAJDYQ01 > JAJDYQ01 > JAJDYQ01. Next base: position 10,939 of record JAJDYQ010000101.1, on the reverse strand, counting down.
GCCGATAAGTATTCAGGATGCCGGAAGCCAGCGCAGCCAGAGAAATGAAGAGGATATAGGGAAAGGTAAAGCGCAGCATTTCTACACTGAGGGCAAACTTGTCTTCATTTCCTTCCGCCAGAAAACCAGCGCCAAATACAGAGATCACGACAGGGGCACCCATAACACCCAGAGCAGTAATGCCAAGCAATACAATGCCCAGGGTGCCCGCCGCATGAGATACCAGATCTCTGACAGCCTGTGCACCACCACGAGTCTCGGCCCCGGAAAGCACTGGCACAAATGCCTGTGAAAACGCACCCTCAGCGAACAGACGACGCAAAAAGTTGGGAATTTTGAAGGCCACAAAAAAGGCATCTGTAGCGGCCCCGGCACCAAAATAACTGGCGAACACAATATCCCGTGCCAAACCGGCAAAACGGGATAACAGGGTCATGGAAGAAAAACTGAAGACCGACTTGAATAACTGATCAGGCAATGGGGTGTCTCATTAACAGCGATAATTCTGAACAAACCTGATCCGGCCCTGCCAAAGCCGCCTTTATTTCTGCGGGCAACCGAAAAAATAGGGAGTCCATTGAACCAAATCTCCTGGCTTGAGGGATTTTGTTGTACCTGCGGGCATTTCGAGGGCGGCGATGGCGGGTGCGGCGGCAGAAATGGTTTGTAAAGAGAAAGGCTTTGTATCTCTTGCGATATTGATAATTTCACCCTTAGAACCAATAAAAAGAATATCGAGTGACCTCGGTGTATTCTTCATCCACATACTGATGATTTGTGGTGTGTTGAAAAGGAACAACATCCCCGGCGGCAACTCGGTCCGATACATAAGGCCCTTTTGTCTTTCGGCCGGACTTACTGCAACTTCAGCGGTCATTTTAATGGCCGGTTCTTCGAGCAGAGAATCGGATGAAGTAATGACAATCTGGACGCACTTTGCACCCGGAGAGTAGGTTTGGGCAGTCGCAGGGATACCTGCGCCTGAAACCAAAACCAGGACAAGGACAGCGGTGCAATGCAATATCCCGTTCAGGGCCTGATGCCATCCTTCGAATTGGCGTTTTTGCATAAGGGATACTTTGCCGGGGCCGGTCTTCTTTGCGGGATTCATGGATACATTGCTCAATCCGATATGAGCAGGGCGACAAAGAACATCACTTCCTCTGGCCACACTGCATGAATGGGCCTGTTATACCAGACTTCCACCCAGTTCCTGAGAATACCATCGAACAACATCGTCGATCCAGATAACTAGACAGTACGAATGATCTGCCAGAGGCTCAACAGATTAGAAAAGGGATTAAGGCCACAATTCTGCAAACGAGAGTGAGGTGCCCCATCAAAAACATAATCCAGACCCTGAATCCTGGGCACCTCATCAGGGGGCACATTAAGCCATTGGGTGAACCCCTCATCCCGGTGATATTTTTTAATGCTTATCCTCTCCTCTCTCTTGCGATTGACCATGACACCCTGAGACAGAACAGCAAGAAAACCCTCCTGGCTGACAAAAATCTTTTTCACAAAAGAAGCACTGGCACGGTATGTAGGAGAAGCACCAACGCTGGCGGATCCAAACACCGGATCGTATGAAATCGTCAGAATTCTATCCTGCTTGTCCCGGCAAACAACGCCATCGAAATCCAAAAAAAAGAACAGGATAACAGCAGGTATCAAAACCAGAAAAACATATCTCTTTTTCATGTGCCATGACCGGCGGACTTTCCCTGTGGGTACGGCATACTCAACTGAGGATCCGAAACAGATTGATCACCTCAAAATCCTTCAAGTACATTTTTCCCGATAACGCAACCACTTTCCTGGAGCTTATGGGCCCTAGTGAGACTCTCTACGCTCAGTTTTCCAAGATTATTGCTCACTGTCGAAATAAGGGTACCATTATCGACCATATCTGAAACACGGTTTAGAAGTTCATGTTGTTTTTCCATATCACTTGTCTGATACATGGGGCGGGCAAACATGAACTCCCAGCTAAAAGTCAGCGCCTTGGATTTACCGGGCATAATATCCAGTGCTTGAGGGTCATCAATCAACGCCATATGACCACGCGGCTTGATCAACTCAAGAATAGAAGAGAAATGCCCGGCTGTGCCGGTCAGGGCGGCGACGTAACGCGGCTCCAGCTCCAGCTTTTTAAGCTGGTCTGTCAGCGATTCACGATGATTGATCACATGATCTGCGCCCATTTTCCGAACCCACTCCACCGTCTCTGGACGTGAGGCCGTCGCAACCACCGTAAGCCCGGTCAGTTTTCTGGCCAACTGGATGAGGATGGAACCGACACCACCGGCACCCCCAATAACCAGTAACGTATCACCGCGACCATCACCTTCCCGAAGCTGCATGGAATCAAACAAAAGCTCCCAGGCAGTAATCGAAGTCAGCGGCAATCCGGCCGCCTCGGCAAAACCGAGTGACTCGGGCTTCTTCCCGACAATTCTTTCATCGACGGCATGCAACTCGGCATTTGTTCCTGGCCTCGTAATATCGCCGGCATAAAAAACTGCGTCACCAACTCTGAAGTTTCCAACGGCACTTCCGATCTGTCTGACAATGCCGGCTGCATCATAGCCGATGATTCGGGTGCCTCCTTCAGCCGGGAAACCGGCCCGCACCTTGACATCGACAGGATTGACCGCAATGCCCCGCACCTCAACCAGAAGGTCACGCTCACGCAATTCCGGCGTTTCGGCATCAAACGCAATCAATGCCTGCGGGGCATCAATCGGCCCATTTTGTTGATACCCTATTGCTTTCATACTCACTCACCTTATTTGAATTGTTGGACATCGGACCCTTTGCCAGCCCTGCCCTCTGAAGAAAAAGAAATTGACATTTTCACTGAAAATACCTATATTACTCTGCCTTTTAACGGCATCCCATGATTTTCAATCCGGGTGCAAACAGATTTTCCCAGGAGTTTAAAGTGGCGAACAGTCCTCAAGCCAGAAAACGTGCCCGCCAGGCAGACAAACGTAATGCCCATAACGCAGCGGCGCGTTCACGTCTGCGCACCGCCATCAAATCAGTCGTCCACGCCATAGAGGGCGGCGACAAGGCAGCCGCACAGACCGCCTACAAAACAGCCATGCCGGTTATTGACAGTGCCTGTGGCAAGGGACTGATTCACAGAAACAAGGCCGCACGCCATAAGAGTCGTTTGAACAGTGCCATTCACACCATGATGTAATTTTCGGGCACATGCCGACAGCATGTCGATCCATCATGCTGACCGGCGGGGGCAGCAATCTGATATCCGGTTTTCCTTCGCCCGGCATAATACATATATTAAGATCGGTTACGCCAAAATGGCGTTATTCAGAATCTGCCCTGCGGCACTCAACCGGACATTGGCTGCCCGTACCGCCAGAGTTATCCGCCAAAACTATTTGATTTTGGCTTCCCTGTAGATCACATGCTTGCGCACAACCGGATCAAACTTTTTGATCTCAAATTTTTCGGTCATGGTGCGCTTGTTTTTATCGGTAGTATAGAAATGACCTGTCCCGGCCGACGAAACAAGTTTGATTTTTTCACGCATCAATTTTCTCCCTAAACCTTCTCGCCACGGGCACGCATGCGCACCAGTACCTCGGAAATACCGAGCTTGTCGATGATGCGCATACCCTTGGTGGAGACACGCAGCTTGATCCAGCGGCTTTCTTCCTCAACCCAGAACTTGTGGGTGTGCAAATTAGGCAAAAAGCGGCGGCGGGTCTTGTTATGCGCATGAGAAACATTGTTTCCCGCCATGGGGTGCTTTCCTGTAACCTGACATACTCTGGACATGGTGCTTTACTCCAAACAAACCGGTTTTAAGGGGCCGAATCAACTTCGATACGGCCCGGTTCAAAAGAGCTGCGATTTATACCAGTATCGAATCAGGAGCGCAAGCAAAATTTGCAGCGATGACCCGGTTTTGGCAGCACAAAACCATGGGTGGCGCTTCATGGATAACGATAAAACCTCACCCACTCACCATCGGTCAGCCGGTAACAAACCCGCTCATTCAGCCGATCCGGGTGGCCTTTCCAGAACTCAATCCTGTCGGGAATAACCCGATAGCCGCTCCAAAACGGCGGGCGCGGCACCTCGCTGTCGGCAAACTTTTCTTCATATCGGGCAACACGGTCCAGCAACTGCTGCCGATCTTCGAGCACCACGGACTGGCGCGATGCCCAGGCACCGATGCGGCTGGCTCTGGAACGTGAATACCAGTAGAGGTCAGCCTCTTCATCAGCAATCTGCTCGACCCGGCCTTCCACCTGAAGCTGCCGGTGAGGCCCCTGAAAATACAGGCAGAGTGCGGCAAAGGGATGGGCGGCGATATGCTGTCCCTTGCGGCTGGTGGTATTGGTAAAGAAAGTCAGTCCCTGTTGATCGACCTGCTTTAACAGCACAGTGCGCACGGCCGGCCGGCCGGACTCATCCACCGTGGCCAGCGACATGGCACGGGGTTCCGGCAGATCGGCGGCCTGCGCCAGCAGCTCATGGATAGGTTCCAGTATGTCGTCCGGGATGGGGACCGTATCATCCATTTTCATCACTCACTCTGGACAAACGGGATAAAAAAAGGGGACATGTTATTGAGCAACATGTCCCCTTATGAAAAGCCGGCTGCGACTGAATGGTCGCAGCGCGATTTTCAAGCCAAGTGCCTGACTTACAGGAGGCCCACATCAAAGCTGTAACGGAAGCCGACATTGAATTGATTGACGGCATCTCCCGCATCGGGATCTTCCCTCAACCAGTCAACATAAACATCCATGCCTTTGTCCAGTCTTTTGGCCACTCCCAGAGTCATGCCTTTGGTTCTGCTGTCATCACCGTCGTCAGTATCATAGGTGAATGCCCCGGCCAGCAGCTTCATGCCGTCACCAAAGGAATAGACTGCCGCTATGTCGAGAGCAGATGGATCTCTACTTTGGTCATCATCGACACAAGTATTAGCGTCACTAACCAGACAGGACCTAGCATCATTATCGTCTTCTATATCCTGATAGAGAGCACTAACATAGAAATCATCGGTGATATTGAAGCTGGCACCGATGCCGATGAATGTTCTCTGGCGATCAACAATATCAGGGGTATAATTAACAGTACCATTGTTATCGAATATACGATGGTTATCCAGATTCTGCTGCCAGTAGGCTATACCAACGTAACCCTTGCCTACATCAAATCCCGCACCGGCTGCAAATGCATCAACACTGTCGGCATTGCTTCCGCCCACGCCGGCGTTATCGCCTGATCCGTCGGCCTGTATGCCGGCACTAAACTTAAATGCCCCAACGCTGTGTGCATATTTAACGAAGTTACTGGTACGGAAAGGGGCACCAACTCCATTGTATCCAACAGGAGTATTGGAGGCATTATATAAGACATCAACCTGTGCAGCAGCGATGTCATAGTATGGATTCCACTGCTGACCAATACCCAAAAAGCCCGCACTCTTGCTTTCAAGAGCGGCATAAGCCAGACGCGAATTGCCCAAAGACCCCCCGGCACCTCTTCCATCCTGGTCTCTGTTTTCGCCGATCTCAACCCGCCACTCGCCGCGCAGGATCGCAGTCAGGTTGTCGTTGATTTTGGCCTTGCCCTGGATGCCGATTCGCGAGGAGTCGTCACGGACATCAATTTGATTACTGTCACCATCGTCACCGCCACCGCTGTCCCTAAAAGTCACCTTGGGCCTGAACTTGCCATAAAGCCGGAAATTATAGCCCTTGTCGGCCAGTTCCTGTTTCATACCACCCCCTTCGGGCACCATCTGCGCCTGCGCCGTTCCCGACAGGGATGCCGCCGCAGACACACAGGCCAGCAGGCCGACCTTAAACGTATTACTGAAAAAGCGATTCATGAAATCTTCCTCCTAAAATGAATCAAAATAAAAAACTGCTCTACACCCCATCATTGTAGCACCAAACAAAGAAAAGAAAATATTTTTTTCGTTCTAGCACATTACTCACAACATATATTGGCTATACGCAGCGAGGCCCAACGGGTATCTAACCAATAATAGACCATTTTATCGAGTCATTCAACTTTTTTTTAAAAAAAATTCTTCGCTATCGATGGACATGATCATGGCCTCAAAATAAATAACGTCAGGGCAATGGGCATGTTCACAATAATTCATCAGGACGGCAGCCCACTGGTCAGCGGGTAATGATATAGAGGGCTGAAGCCGTGATGAGTGTGACGGCCCAGATAGAGACAATCACGCCGATCAGGGTCAGGGTGATTTGATGGACTTTGTCACTCATCTCATGCCTGATTTCATGCCTGAGCTGGTTGATTTGTTCCTCAATTTTTCTGTCGAGGTCTTCGATAGTCATATCTTTCATTGTAGAACCTCCTTTCTGAAAATCAAGTGGTGATTCATTATATACAGTGCGCACTCAATGCGGGAATCTGTCAGGCATCATTTATCTGACAGGCCTTAAACGCCCGGCATTGGAATTTTTCGTGGGGTAGCAAACTAACTGAAAACATGGACACACCGGGCAATAATTACAAATTTACGGATTTCCGGTTGTTCCCGGCATAAATTTTTTTACAAACCAGCAAAATCCGGGCTATACTGTTAGGGCCAGTCTGGGCAATTTTCTGTTAAACCAAAGAAGGGAGTATCAAATCTGATGAAACATTCAAGTACATGGCAATCACTGGCGCTGGCCGGGGTATTGTCTTTTTCGGGGTCGGCATGGGCCGGCACTTTGGAGGATGTGCAGGCGCGCGGTGAGCTCGTCTGTGGTATAGACGGAGGTCTGCCGGGCTTTTCCGCACCGGACAACTCCGGCAAGATGCAGGGCGTTGACGCCGATGTCTGTTACGGCATCGCCGCCGCTGTGCTGGGCGACCGTAACAGGGTCAAGTTTATCCCGTTGACAGCGAAAGAGCGGTTCACCGCGCTGTCGTCCGGCGAGGTTGATGTACTCAGCCGCAACACAACGCATACGTTGACACGCGACTCTTCGCTGGGATTGAACTTCACCTATTACAACTTCATCGACGGTGCGGGCTTTATGATCCGCAAGGCCATGGGCGTCAATTCCGCCAAGGGCCTCGGTGGTGCCCGCCTCTGCATTCAGGCCGGTACAACGACTGAGCAGGCGGTTGGTGATTTCTTCCGCGCCAATAGTCTGCAGCCGTTCACACCAAAGCCATTCGACACTTCGGTGCAGACACGCGAAGGATACGAAGCCGGTTCCTGCGATATTTTGTCCTCGGATAAATCGCAACTGGCCGCTATTCGCAGCGAGCTTGCCGATCCGGGCGCACATGTCATTCTGCCGGAAACCATCTCCAAGGAGCCATTGGGCCCGGTTGTCCGTCAGGGCGATGATGTGTGGTTCAACACCGTCAAGTGGGTATTGTTTTCAATGATGAACGCCGAAGAACTGGGCGTCACCTCGTCCAACATTGCCTCGCACAGAAACAGCACCAATCCGGCGATTGCACGGCTGGTCGGCAAGGAGGGCGGGCTTTGCAAGCTCATTTCCACGGCACTGGATGACACATGTTTCTACGATGTGATCTCACAGGTTGGTAACTATGGTGAGAGCTATGAGGCCAATGTCGGTGAAAATACCCCCATCGGTCTGAGGCGCGAAGGCAGCGTCAATGATCTGTGGAGCCGCGGCGGTCTGATCTACGCACCGCCCCTGCGGTAATTTTCTGCAGGACTTCCCGAAAAGGGCGGCAACTCTGGCCGCCCTTTTTTTCGCATGGGAGTATCCATAATTTTGCATTCTGCAAAAAATCCTGTATAACCAACAAATGCTCGAAGAGAATAAAGTGAATAAAGCAGGCGGGCGCCCTATTCCACTGCATCGCGACCCGAAAGTCCGTGGTATCGCGTTTCAGATAGTGGCAGTGCTGTTTTTTGTCTGGGCGTTGTGGACAATCGGCAGTAACACGGTCACCAATATGGAGGAGCGGGGCATCGTGCTCGGCCTGTCATGGCTGGAAAAACTGGCACCGTTTCAGGTCGGATTCTCGCCATTTCTCGCTAATGAACTGGGCCAGAATTCCTACTGGCGCATCTTTTTCATCGGCGTCCAGAACACAATTTATGTCAGTTTTTTCGGGGTCATCGCAGCCACCCTGCTCGGTTTTGTCATCGGCGTCATGCGCCTGTCACCGAATTGGCTGGTCGCCAAAATTGCTTCAGCCTATGTGGAAATTTTTCGCAACATTCCGCTGCTGCTGTGGTTTTTCTTCTGGTACTTCATCGTATTTTTGCCGGTGCTGCCCGGTATGCGTGAAAGTATTTCGTTCGCGGATGCGATATTCATCAATAAAAGCGGGTTGTATCTGCCGCGACCCGTCATGGAAAGCAGCGGCGCGGCAACGATATTTCTGCTGATTTGTGCCGCCGCCATCGCCGGCGTCGTTTATCTGGCACGGTGGGCAAAAAAACAGCAGGATCAAACCGGCAGACAACTGCCGGTATTGCCCATATCTCTGGCAATTTTAATCATCGTTCCGGTCGCCGGATTTTATGTTTCCGGTTCTCCCTATTCTCTGGAATATGCTCAACTCGGCACATTCCAACTGTCCGGCGGCATCAATCTGACAACAGAGTTCTTTGTCGTTTGGTTCGCACTGACGACCTACACAGCGGCGTTTATCGGAGAAAATGTGCGCGGCGGTATTCTGGCCGTGTCACACGGGCAAACCGAGGCGGCACGCTCTCTGGGGCTGCATCACGGACAGAACATTAAACTGGTCATCATCCCGCAGGCCATGCGCGTGATCATTCCGCCGACCATCAGCCAGTATTTGAATCTCACCAAGAATTCCACGCTGGCGATCGCCATTGCCTACGAGGAGATCGCCTCCATCTGGATGGGTATTTCGCTGAATACTACCGGTCAGGCCCTGATTATCATCGCAATGACCGTCGGCGTTTTCTGGACACTGTCATTTTTGACATCGGCACTTTTGAACTGGTACAACAAACGGGTACAATTAACAGAGCGATGAACGAGTTCACCCCCATTCCTGCCAGAGAACCACCCGCATCTTCAGTCGGTATCATCGGCTGGGTACGCGCCCATCTGTTTTCATCGTGGTTCAATAGTGCGCTGACGCTGCTGATCCTGTGGTCTCTGCTTCAAATAGTGCCACCCACCCTGCAGTGGTTGTTTGCAGATGCCTCATGGGGCGGCACCGGTTCGGAAGCCTGTAAAACTGATTTTGTCAGCCCTGAAGACGGTGAAACCTACCGTGTTGATGCGCCCGGTGCATGCTGGACTTTTACCAGAGTGCGTTTTGTGCAGATCATGTTCGGATTGTATTTTGCCTCGCATCCATCCGAGGTATGGCGCCCGGTATTGATGTTCGCGCTGTTCGGCGGGCTGATAGCACCGTTGTTTATACCCGCATTCCGCTGGAAGCTGCCATTGGGTGCATTTACTTTACTGGTGTTTCCATTTATTGCGGTCGCTCTGGTGCATGGTGAATGGCTGGGACTACCGGTCGCCGAAACGAACGAATGGGGCGGATTCATGCTCACATTCTTTTTGGCAGCAGGCGGCATCGTCCTCGCGCTGCCAATCGGAATCCTGATGGCACTGGGGCGACGATCCGAGCTGCCAATCATTCGCTCCCTGTGTGTGTTTTATATAGAGCTCTGGCGCGCCGCACCACTGATTACCATTTTGTTTATGGCGTCCAATCTCCTGCCTCTGTTTTTCCCGTCCGGGGTGGATTTTGATAAGGTCATGCGTGCATTGATCGCGATTACCATGTTTCAATCCGCCTACACCGCCGAGGCGATTCGCGGCGGGCTGCAAGCCATCCCCAAGGGACAGGATGAAGCATCATCCGCGCTGGGGATGGGCTATTGGAAAAAGACCGGATTTATCATTCTGCCGCAGGCGATGAAAATTTCCATCCCCGGCATCGTCAACACATTCATAGAGCTGTTCAAGGACACAACGCTGGTCGGCATCATCGGGTTGCATGATTTTCTCGGCAGCGCACAAATCGCTGCCCGTTCACCGGAATGGAAAGGCTACGATTTTGAGGCCTATGTGTATGTTGCGCTGATCTTTTTCATGTGCTGTTTTGCGATGTCGAAATACAGCCAGCATCTGGAGCAAAAGCTGGATACCGGACACAAAGAGCGGTGACCGCATTTTTCCGGGCGGCAGCCTGCCTCCCATCAATATTATAAATAAAGGAGCGTACGATGAAAGAAGCCGAAAAATTCTACGAAAAGGGGAGCCTGCCACGTGCAACGGAGGATATCCCGGTGCCATCGGATGCCCCGCAGATATGTGTCAAGATGACCAATGTCAACAAGTGGTACGGGCAGTTTCATGTCCTGCGTGACATTAATCTGGAAGTCTGTACCGGCGAGCGCATCGTCATTTGCGGCCCGTCCGGCAGCGGCAAGAGCACGATGATCCGTTGCCTGAATCATCTGGAAGAGCATCAGGAAGGAACAACCGTCGTCAATGGCACCGTGCTGGACAACGACATCAAGCACATAGACGAAATCCGCCGTGAGGTCGGCATGGTCTTCCAGCACTTCAATCTTTTCCCTCATCTGACGGTTTTACAGAATCTGACACTTGCGCCGATCTGGGTGCGCAAGATCCCCAAAAAGGAAGCAGAGGAAACCGCGATGCACTATTTGTCGCGTGTCAAAATTCCAGAGCAGGCCGATAAATATCCGGGGCAGCTATCAGGCGGGCAGCAGCAGCGCGTTGCCATTGCGCGGGCGCTTTGTATGAAACCGAAAATCATGTTATTTGACGAACCGACCTCAGCACTCGATCCAGAGATGATCAAGGAGGTGCTGGATGTGATGATCGAATTAGCGCAGGAAGGCATGACAATGCTGTGCGTAACGCACGAGATGGGCTTCGCACGCACAGTGGCGAACCGCGTTATCTTTATGGAT
>JAJDYQ010000004.1 GCA_022825085.1 Gammaproteobacteria bacterium | reverse complement strand
ATTGGATGCCTCTTCATCCGGGCGCATGGCGGTAGGTGAGGCAATCACTAATATCGCAGCCTCTGATATTGATGATATCTCGAATATAAAACTATCAGCGAACTGGATGGCACCTTGCGGCAATCCGACCGATGATGCTGACCTATTCGACACAGTAAAAGCTATCGGTATGGAATTATGCCCGCAGCTAAATCTGACGATTCCAGTCGGCAAGGATTCGCTTTCCATGCACAGTGTCTGGCAGGAGGAGGGAGAGAGGAGAGAGGTTAAGGCACCTGTCTCGCTGATCATTTCCGCTTTCTCCAAAGTCAGGGATGTCCGTAAAACACTGACCCCGCAATTGCGCACAGATATGGGAGATACATCATTAATTCTGATTGATCTTGGACGGGGGCAAAATCGTCTGGGGTGTTCTGCGCTTGCGCAAGCCTGCCATGAAACTGGAACAGAGCCTGCTGATCTTGATGATCCTGGGCAGATGGCTGCTTTTTTCGGTTGCATACGCCAGCTCGCACGGGATGGAAAAATCATGGCCTATCATGATCGATCCGATGGTGGCTTGTTTGCCTGCCTTTGCGAGATGTCTTTTGCAGGGCATACCGGTCTGAATATCAATCTTACTGAACTGGGTAATGACCCGATAGCCTCATTGTTCAGCGAAGAATTAGGAGCAGTTATTCAGGTAAGCGACGATAACACTGAAAGCATATTGTCGATGCTGGCTGATGCAGATCTAATGGCACACACTGTCGCCACACCGACCGACACGGTTATTTCAATATTCCATGGTGATCGGCTATTGCTACAGGAGGCTCGTATTGATTTACAGCGCGCCTGGTCTGCGACAACACATCAGATGCAGTCCATTCGTGATAACGCACAGTGTGTACAGGAGGAATATGATCTGATTCTTGATGACAATGATCGGGGGCTTGTGGCTGATGTGAAATTTGATATTAATGCTGATGTTGCAGCACCTTATATACAAAGTGGCATACGTCCAAGGATCGCGGTATTACGTGAACAGGGCGTGAATGGTCAGATTGAAATGGCGGCTGCATTTGACAAAGCTGGCTTTTCGGTCATAGATGTCCATATGAGTGATGTGATCAGCGGGCGAATCGGCCTGAATGATTTTAAGGGACTGGTGGCTGGTGGGGGATTCTCTTATGGTGATGTGCTGGGTGCCGGACAAGGCTGGGGCAAGTCAATTCTGTTTAATGAGCGCACCCGTGATGAATTTGAGGGCTTTTTTAATCGTAAGGACAGCTTTGCTCTTGGTGTCTGTAATGGCTGCCAGATGTTATCCGGTATTAAGGAATTGATTCCGGGGGCAGAGCACTGGCCGGGATTCACGCACAATCTTTCCGGGCGGTTTGAGGCGCGTCTGGTATTGGTAGGAGTTCAGCAGAATGTATCCATTTTAACGGACGGCATGTCAGATTCCCTGATGCCTGTCGCGGTTGCACACGGCGAAGGCCGGGCTGTTTTTGATGATAATGAACAACTCAGGATTCTGAATGAAAATCATCAGGTAGTACTGAGATATGTGAATGCGGAAAACAAGGCGGAGGTGCGTTACCCGCGCAATCCGAATGGTTCCATTGAGGGCATAGCCGGAGTGACGACTCCCGATGGGCGTTTCACGATTATGATGCCGCACCCTGAGCGAGTGTTCCGTGCCGTACAACTTAGCTGGTGTCCGGATGAATGGTATGATGATAGCGGTTGGATGAGGTTGTTTCGCAACGCGCGGGTGTTCGCGGGATAGCCCCATCCTGAAGATTATCCTGTGCCGGACCATGCATGTCGAAGAAGCTGATACATGTTGTTGCGGGCATCATCCATGATGGTGAAACCATTATTATCGCCAGACGACCGGATCATGTGCATAAAGGCGGTTTCTGGGAATTCCCGGGTGGCAAACTTGAACCTGGCGAATCAGTTAGTGATGCGCTTATTCGAGAGCTTGGAGAAGAGCTGGGCATCACGCCGGTCGAATATGAACCGTTGATTCAGGTTCCATATGATTATACGGAAAAATCTGTGCTACTTGATGTCTGGACGGTTTCCAGATGGCGCGGAGAACCTTATGGCAAAGAGGGCCAGCAACTTCGGCGGGTTGCGTTGACCGGGTTGTCCGAACTGGAGTTTCCGGAGGCTAATCGTCCGGTTATCCAGGCCTGCCAACTGCCGAGTCACTATGTCATTACGCCGGACATTACTGACCTCAAAACCAGATACATTGGATTTATGGCGGATCTGACCGTGGTTCTAAATAAGGGTGCTTCATTATTGCAGTTGCGGCAGACAGAATTGAACCATAGTGATTATGTCGAGCTGGCGAAAGAGGTGATTTCCCGGTGTCATGCCAAACAATGCAGAGTATTACTGAATTCCGAACCTGAAACGGTCGTGCGACTGGGAGCAGATGGAGTTCATTTGAATCAATATCGGTTGCAATCCCTGGATGACAGGCCATTAGGGGCAGATTTACTGGTGGCTGCATCCTGCCATAATGAGCAGGAATTAGCTCAGGCGAGCTTGCTGGGAGTTGATTTTGCTCTTGTCGGGCCGGTTAATATGACAGCGACACATCCGGGATACGAAGGAATCGGCTGGGAAAAGTTCAGCCGGCTGGTGTCGAGTATGGCCATGCCGATTTATGCTATAGGTGGCATGAGCGAACATGATATTACGATAGCAAAATACCATGGCGGGCAGGGTATCGCCACGGTCACGGCATCATGGTGCTGACCGATCCTTTATCCGCCCTCTGATCGTTAATTGGTTGAGCTGGCAGCAGGCAACTTAATCCTCATCGTTAATCCAGCTTTGCAATGCCTCAATAATAGACTGGGCCTGCATTTTACTGGAAATATTGAATTTGGATTGCTGACGATATATGCCATTGCGCTTTTGATAACGGCGAATGGAGTACTTGTCCGTGCCATACTTTTGTTTGGCGCGATTATAATCCTGATAACGAAAAATAATGGTGGTCCAAGCACCCTTGGACAGGATCACTCTGTCGATCTCTTTGACGGTATCGATTCCGTCCTCTGTCCAGGTAATAGTCAGGTCTTCTATCTTTTCAGCCATAATTCAAAATCATATTACACTTTGCGGTTTGCCAGTGGGTGCGAAGTTTACATGAATCATGGTAAATAGCGATTGATTTTCCTGCGATAAAAGATTCGAACACGAAGGGATCGCAAAAAACAGTCTCCGGGCAGCATGTCTTGCTGTATATCGCCACCCTGTTGCTTATGGGCTATCCTGCGTATTAGTACTTAACGCCTCGGTTTTCGTCAAAGAGCTTATTATTTGGGTGACTCAGTCAGAGCTTCCCTGAAACTTTACCAGGCGGGTGACCTGTATGTCTGAAACAAATACGACGCCGGAATGTTTGCTGAAGAACGGTTCAAAGCCTTCCAGTATCGGTCCTACCTTGTCTTCCGGGACGGCGACGATGATCATCACAAGCACCTCCTCTTCATTAAACATCAGATGCCCTTCGTGGAAACCGTGGCTACCCTTGCCAGACAGGTTATTAACTATCGTGTAGCCTTTTACATCCGCATGGTCCAGCAGATCCGTGGCAAATTCCAATTGTTCGCCCTCAAGTATTATTTCAAGTTTTTTCAGTGGACTCAGATTCAGATTTTTCATGATGCAAGCAACTCCTCGGAAAGTGAAGATTCATTAATTGGCAGTTTAATATCTCGCCAATCCCCCGTGGCGAATATAGAGGCATTTCCAGTATCTGGATCAATAACTATCATACGAAGCCAGCCGTTGTGAACCAGTTTTTTTACTGCAACAACTCCTTCAATAGCCTGTCTGGCGTGCCCTATTGGTGCCTCAATCACGGTTATCAGGCGTATCGGCCTGTGGTAGGGCAATCCATCCTTGAGTACTGTTTGTGATGGGAGGCCGGTTCGCAGGTCGCTGATATTGCCGGTCATCACTCCGAAGCGACCGGCAATATTATGGTTCACCTTGCTGCCGCTGCCAAATCGTTCATTATCGACAACTGAAAAGTAGTGTTCCATATTGATCCATTGCCCAACCACCAGCGGGCCGGTCAGGATATTTTCCAGCAAGCGGCGACGTGGGTCAGTACGGTAATCATAGGAGTGCAGAAAGGCCCGCCCGTCCAATGCGAACTCTTTTGTCAGGCTGCGCCGACCAATCACAAAACAGGTATTTTTCGATAGTCCCCACTCAGGTCTGACCTGGGACCAGTCCATGGAGTTTCGTTGCGCCAGATTGAATGCTTTTGCCGGACCCGGCCGGTTTTCATCCGGAATCAGTTCGGGTATGCGCTCATGCGCACTCAGGCGTGAAGCTGCTGTCAGGCCATTTCTAAGGCGATCAATATAAATAAGATGTGACGGTGGAATCAGCTCCAGATCGTGCATGTGTAATTCATCCGTCGTCGTGTTGTGGAAGGCCGGGATGAACCATGTGTCGTCAGGTATGTCAATGTCATGCTGCCGGCGTAATGCCCGCCGTACTTGCTGTTTATTTGCCATTTGAGCCAGCACCCGGCCACTGATCAGGCCGTGGTTGCCGCCACAGGCACCGCAGTCGAGGGCAGATTCATATGGATTATTTTCCGAGGTGCTGCCATGACCGACCACCAGCACAAAGCGAGAAAAATTTTCCAGTAAGCCAATCATGCGTAACGCAGTACCGACATACGTCACCTGTTCATCGAGAGTAAAACCAATACGCCCCAGTTGCTCGATCTGCATATGGGAAAAGTCTTTGTTGATTCGATAATCCTTTTGCAGGCGGCTAATGAAGTTATTGATAGCCTTATCATCCAGCCCCAGCGCATTGGCAAATAGATTGCTTCCATGCTGACGTCCGAGTGCTGCTTCACGAATATCGCGGGTGATATCATCGGTAATTTTCTCCGGCTCAATTCCGAATTCGCGTTCCACCGCTTTTTCGATAATGGCCCGTTGTACCGCTCGCAGGATAGAATCAGCCTGATGTCGGCTTAACTTGTCAAGCAGCAGACGAGTCAATGGCCTGGCTTCGTATAGATGTCGGCGCCATCGATTATAGGTATGTGGCATCAGCGTCTTGCCCACCATATCGAAACCAAACAGTAAACCAATTGCCTCTACGGTTACAAACGGAGCCAGCACGGACTCTTTAAGTTCATGCATGGCTTTTTCCAGGGTTGTAATCGCTGTTATATCCTGATATTCCGCTGCACTGACTTCCAGCACCAGATTCTTGGGTGTAATTATAACCGGGCATAAGTGGGTCTCACTGCCTTTGCCATGCGGCATAAAACCGACTGGTACGCCAAAGAAACCGGCTATGCCGAATGTCTGGTAATCCCCCATACTTTCCAGATGACGGCGAATGCGCTCTGAACGTATATCAATACAGAACATGGCTTGTGCAAAAGGCCGCCTGCTTTCAGATTCGCTTTCAGAGTGCTTAGGTACCAGCCCGTTCAATAATTGGCCGATGACCCCGGATTCCATGGCTCGCAACCAGAGCATACCTTCCTGTTTTTCAAAGTCGGCAATAATGGCCTGCAGCCCGGCAATGTCTTCGACAGATAGCCGCATTAACTCATCGCGATTATCGGCAAGCTCGGCCAGTCTCTGAAGATATGTTGCCTGATAGCGGGCTTCATGGTCACGCCGGGTAGCAATATACTCATCAAATATCGCTTCGATTATCTCTTTATTGCCTCTCTGTATTGCTCTTTCTATACGAAAGGCCATTTCAGGCAAAACAGCTTTGCTGTAGAGCTCATGCCTCAGATAAATTTCAATCGTATTGCCGTGAATGGCCTCTCTCAGATCATGTTCTGTATGAGCAAAACGTTTCAGTTTGCGGCTGTTAAGCAACGCTAAAGCCAGTGTCAGCCGGATGGCCATAAAATCAATCAAATCTGCTGGATATTGATCCGACCAGTAGTAATGTTTGGCACTTGACCGCCAGCGTATGAAACCCACCCAGCCATGCAGACGCGATAATTCAAGGGTGAAATAATGCATCCACTTTTCTTCTGGTATGCCAAATTTCTGCATGGCGAATGCTATAATTTCTTCCGGCGTATCTGCCGCATCCAGAATTTTGTTAATATGAAAGCCCTGCAGGAAGAATCGCGGATTGCGCTTTGCAACACCGCTCCAGGCAGCGAAAAAGCCCTGCTCACGCCCCGGCATCTCCCATGCTGATTGGCCTTCATCGAAGAAATCAAGACAGGTGCGGATGAGCAGTTCGTCGAGCTCGTTGCCAATATCGGTCCCAAACAGCATATCGACTGCCTCATAGATTGGACGCTGTTCAAGCAATACCCTGCACAGTGTTGATTCCAGTTTAACCGGGTCAATGTTGTTAGCCGGCCTGATACTCTGACCATTAAGAATGGCATGGATATCATCGGCATTGGTCAGTGTATTGGTTAGTGTAAAAGGTTGTTCCGTCTCCTTAAGTAGAGACATCAACCACTTATTGAGGTCAATGCCATTAATCTGCTGGCAGGAAGTGGTAAAACTCCGGATAACGGCGGCAATGGCAGATGGGTTAATTTCTCCCTCGGTCAGATATTTTTGATATATCTTTCGAGAGAGAAAGGTTCGTCCATGAAACAGTTCGGCACCCTTGGCGGCTGCTTCGGCAAATGGCATATCCTCCAGACCATGCAGGGGATTATGATGAATAAATGTCCGCATTGGCCAAAAGAATGGTATGGGTTCTGCTGCCATCTGGATCATGGAGCGGATTTTCAAGCGGGTGCCAAGTGTAATGCTGGAGGCTTTGATATTCATAGCCATTTCCCTGGTAGATAAAGGCCGGATAGCACCATCGCGTTCAGCAACAGGATATATAGCCATGCCAACTTCCTGCTGATATCTTTAATCTGTCCACCAGCCTGTGGTCCCACGATCAATCCTTGGAGCAGGCGGGCACCAGCCCAGGCCCATAACAACCAGCCGGTCAGCATAGCGATTATTACTGCCGGTGCAGACAGTGTAATATTGTACAACATGATAAAAAATGCAGGAAATATCGGAGCTGCCGTGGCAGCGAGCACTGTGAACACTAAAACTCCCGACAGCCGTGGTGTGGTTATTGCGAGTCCACCATATAAATAAGTATAGGCTGCGCCAAAGCGGACTTTGATATGTGCCGCTAAAATCAACAGCATGATCAATGGGGTGGAGAATCCAAGCGCAGACAGATAGAGCCGGCTGTGATCGATATTCGCATTGAAGCCCACCCATAATAATGCCCAGGCCGAGGTGCCCAGAAAACCGATCCATAACCCTACATCTCGCATGGAGATCAATCTGAATCCATACAAAATAGCGGTCGCAGATGCCCAGGCTATTATCCAGTCAGGAGGTGGTCGCTGCGCCATCTGCAACAGATAAATACCAATTAAAGGCCAGAACAGCAACATGATACCGCGCAGTATCGGATGCGATAGACGCTCGAACAGGGCATTAAAGATGATACTGAACGGGAATAGTGGCAGGAAAACACCAGCCAGCAAAAATATCTTTGTATCCATTACCCCCATCTCAGCAATACATTAAGGCGAGTGGAGGCCGACAGTAGATTGCGGCTCATCCAGGAATATAGATCATTGATATAAAATTCACGTGAAATCAGCGCATAGAAACCCAGCCATAGGCTGCCGGGATATTTATTTTTATGATCTTGATGACGATGCTGATGATAGACACGCACCCAACCGAGGACAATAATCAGAGTGGCGATAGAAATCAGTATGTCAAAGGACAATATATCAATGCCGGCGGCTTGATAGAGCCGGGCGGCGAACTCCGAATTGGGATACAGGAAAAGATCAAACGCATGACTGATGAGCGTATAGCCCATCACCACGATCACAAATGAGATAATAATCAGACCAACCAGACGCCAGGGATTTTGTGTGCCTATATGATAGGTTGAGAACAGCAGTTGTGCACCAGTTACCCAGCCGAAAAATAACAGAATAATAGCACCCTGCTTCTGGAACAGATCCGGTGCCACCGCCCAGTGCGATAGAAATAACACAAAGATGGGTACCGCTAGTGTAATGGCTGCCATAATCGGCCAGGGCTGTTTATAGGTTGGTGCCTGCCGCTCAACGACGAAGGTATATAAATCCTCTTTCGGCACACCGTCGTCACGGCGGGCCTCACCGATAACGCCTCCGGCGTTGAGAAACATCGTTCCCTTGAACAGGCCATGAGCGATCAAATGAAAAACAGCCAGCGAGAATGCCCCGACGCCACATTCCATAACCATAAATCCCATCTGCCCCATGGTTGAGTATCCAAGGGATTTCTTCACATCATTCTGGCTCAACATCAGTACAGAACCAATAATCGCGGTGAACAGGCCGACGATAAATATCCAGTGCAATACACCATCGGTATGGACATAAACCGGGGCAAAACGGTTAATCAGAATGCCACCGGCATTTACAATGCCAGCGTGCATCAATGCCGATACCGGAGTTGGCCCCTCCATGCTGTAGGGCAGCCATGTATGCAACAAAAATTGTGCTGAACGTGCGAACGCCGAAAATGCGACCAGCCCTCCCGCGACTTCCACCACCGGTAAACCCAGAAAAGTTACCGCATCCGGATCGGCTGCGATCCCTGCAAAAACTTCCGGCAGCCACCAGCTATCGTAGCTGTGAAACAACAGCATGGCTGCCATAACCAGTGGCAGGTCGCCGATACGATAGGTAATCAGGGTCCAGAAACCATAGCGGTATGCCGAATGGCTGCGGGTATCATGGCCCAACAGAAAATAAAGCAATAAACCGATCAGATGCCAGGAAATCAGCAATGTGATCAAGTCGCCGGCCGCCACCATGATCAACAGGGTGGCTGTCATCAGGTCGAGCAGTACGAAGAACCTTACATAACCGGCCTCTTCAGCCATATAGCGAATAGAGTAAATACGCACCAGCAGGCTCACGCCCGCTATCAGCAACGTCATCAATACGCTTAAGGGATCGAATAACAACCCCCCCCAGGAAGTGCCGATCATATGCAGGTGCGTGTCCTCCCCCAGAAGGATCAGGCCCAGCAGCCAGGCTGATAATGCCAGAGTCAAAACACCGCCTGCAGCACTGATCCTTACAGCGCCTTTGCCCAGTACATCACCCAGCAGAAAAGTCAGCAGTGCCGAGGCCAGAGGAACTGCCGGCAGCCACAAAACCAGTTGATCCATTATCTAATCGCCCCTTGTAGAAAAAACCTTGTTCGACAGCCGCTGTTATCAACAGCGGGAGATTAACAAAGATAAAGCCAGACAGTTATCAATAATTCTCATTAAAAATATCGCTTATTGTCTATATTTGGAACCGCCGTACAGGGTGTATTAGGCTCGGCCCAACCCTCTTGCTTTACACGCAGAAACCGGATATAATCTCTCGAACTGATGGAAACATTATCCATATGGAAGCTTCCCTGACGCTTACCCAGCCGGATGACTGGCATGTGCATCTGCGTGATGGTGCCATGCTGAAGCAGGTAGCCCGGTACACAGCCTGTCGGTTCAGGCGCGCCATCATCATGCCAAACCTCAACCCGCCGGTAACAACAATAGCCGCTGCGACAGACTACAAAAAAAGAATCCTGGCGGCCACGAGTGACTACCCCGACTTTCAACCTCTGATGACGGCCTATTTGACGGACACCATCGATGGTGATGAACTCAGGGCCGGTTACGATGAAGGCATTTTTTCAGCGGCAAAACTCTATCCTGTCAATGCAACAACCAACTCAGCCTTTGGTGTCAGCGATATAAAAAGAATCTACCCGGTGCTGAACATTATGCAGCAGATTGGTATGCCGTTACTGGTTCATGGCGAGACCGTCAGTCCGGATATAGATATATTTGATCGCGAAGCTGTCTTTATCGAAACCGTTATGGTGCCCCTGCTATCTGAAATGCCGGAACTGAAAGTGGTTTTCGAGCATATCACCACTAAAGAAGCCATCGATTTTGTGACGGCGGCAAGCGACCATGTCGCTGCCACGATCACGGCACACCACCTGCAAATCAACCGCAGCGACATGCTGACCGGTGGTATCAGGCCCCACCTATACTGCCTGCCGGTAGCCAAGCGCGAAACACATCGGCAGGCACTGCGCAAAGCAGCGACCTCAGGCAACAACCGATTCTTTCTGGGAACCGACACCGCACCACACACCACGGATGAGAAAGAAAGCGCCTGCGGCTGTGCCGGTATATTCAGCGCACCGCACGCTCTGGAAAGTTACGCGCAGGTGTTTGAAGAAGAAAATGCCCTGGACAAGTTCGAGGCTTTCGCATCATTGAATGGCCCGGCTTTCTATGGGCTTCCGATCAATGACCGGAAGATCAGCCTGATACGGACAAAGCAGACAATTCCAGAGATTATCGGATCAGGAGAACTATCAGTTCTACCTTACAGAGCGGGAGAGACTATAACCTGGAAAGTGCGGGACACCGGAGAAATATGAAAGATGATGGGCTGGTAATTCTCTCGAAGAGTAGCAGCACCCAGAAGTAGAATTTCCTTTGTTATCATTGATCGCTGTACATCAGCACCGCGTTGACCGACCGGGCCACAGCAAAATGCTTATATCGAGCGCTCCATCGAACAGTGCTTCGGGTTTAGTTAAAAGTGGAGGGATTGCTGCTACTTAAATATAACTTCCACTATTAACCATGGCCAACAAGGTTACAATTTATGGTGGACTCATATACAAGGTGGCGAATAAAATACAGGCTGCGCTGACCGTAAGTTGGCAAATCCTCTGGCACCGTACAAGGAGAGAAGATGGAAAAAAGACAAACATGCCCCTGTCATTGTGATATTCCGTCAGCAAGCCGTCGGGACTTCCTGTCGTTGAGCGCGGCTGCGGGCATTGGAATGATATTGCCGGACAGCCATGCTCAGGTGCAAAGCATACATGAACTGCAAGGTACGGCCTTCCGTAACCGTGAGCCAATCACGCTTGCAACACAGATTAATTTCGGTGATCAGGTGACGGTCTCCCATGGTTCTGGCCTGACCTTCAGTATTGGACAGGATGTTTACCGGTTGCGTGGTGGTACCTCATTGAAACTGGAAGCCGGAACCGGTTTGCACCTGCTGACCGGGGCGCTGCTGGGGAATTTCGGTGGGGAACCCAAAACCATTTATACCCGTTCGGCGATTATCCGTATAAGGGATGCCGCATTTTATCTGGACAGCCGACCAGCGGAGACCTATTTCTGCACCTGCTATGGTGAAACAGAGGTGCAGTTGGCAGGCTTGGGCAGGGAGACCTACGCAGCCACGCATCACAAACCGATCATGATATATACCCCCGACGGGGAGAAACCGAGCATACAGGCCATGGCAGAACCTGAAAGGCATACCGATGATGAGCTGCGCAAAAACGAATCCTATGCTGGACGTACGGTACCGTTTGACGCATAGCTGACCGGATGAAAATTAACAACGGTCTGCTTGATGTTGCCGAATACATTGAATCTCCTAACCGTGATGACCGGCCGAATGCTGATGATATTTCGCTGATTGTGATTCACAACATCAGTGTGCCACCGAACGAGTTCGGTGGAGAAGGCATTACGCAACTCTTTACCAACACGCTCGACCCGCGAGAGCATGCCGATTACCGCAAACTTCGCGAATTACGGGTGTCATCCCATTTGCTGATTCGTCGAGACGGCAGAATTATCCAGTACGTACCTTTTCACAAGCGAGCCTGGCACGCCGGCGTGTCGGAATACAGGGGATGCAAACACTGTAATGACTTCTCCGTCGGTATTGAACTGGAGGGTGCCGACGATATTCCCTATGAAGAAAGACAATATGAAATATTGGCGGAGACGATTCGCCTGCTGCGGAAAACATACACCGGCATTCACCCGCAGGCCATTGTCGGTCACAGCGATATAGCACCGGGACGAAAAACCGACCCCGGCCCGGCTTTTGACTGGTCGCGCATTGCAACTGTTTGACGGTATGTGAAAAGCCTTGTCGGTGATCAGACATGCCCTGCCACCAACATGGTTCCCGGAAAGACCGGTAGTGCCGGTATTTGTAAATCAGACCTCAAGCTGCAATACTGCCGGCACAACCAATGACTTGGACAAGTACAGATCGTGACTGCGATTAAACAAGCTGACCTGACTGACAGCATGGCAGATGCCCTGCAATACATATCCTGTTACCACCCCCTTGATTACATACAGGCCCTGGGGCGTGCCTGGGAGCGGGAAAAGTCGCCTGCCGCAAAGGATGCGATGGCGCAGATTCTTGTCAACTCGCGGATGAGTGCCGAAGGCAAGCGGCCCATGTGTCAGGATACCGGTATCGTCACGGTGTTCGTCAAACTTGGCATGGATGTGCGTCTTGAGGGAACCATGTCTCTGGGCGATATGATTAACGAGGGGGTACGTCGTGCCTATCTGCACCCTGACAATCCCTTGCGTGCTTCCGTAGTTGATCCGCCGGTTGGTCATCGCAGGAACACCGGTGACAATACGCCGGCCGTCATACATCTGGAAATGGTGCCTGGAGCAGAAATCGACTTTATGGTGGCTGCCAAGGGTGGTGGTTCCGAGAATAAATCCAGATTTACGATTTTGAATCCGAGCGACTCCCTGTCGGACTGGGTAGAAAAGACCGTGCCGGCCATGGGTGCCGGCTGGTGTCCGCCCGGTATCCTTGGCATAGGTATAGGTGGCACTGCGGAAAAGGCTATGGTTATGGCCAAGGAATCGCTGATGCAACCCATTGACATGCACGAGCTGATGGAGCGCGGCCCGTCAAGCCATACAGAAGAGCTGCGTCTGGAAATCTATCAGAGGGTGAATGCTCTGGGCATAGGTGCGCAGGGGTTGGGCGGACTGACTACAGTGCTTGATGTCAAAATTATGGAGTACCCGACTCACGCCGCATCACTGCCGGTCGGCATGATTCCCAACTGTGCTGCCACACGCCATATAGAGTTCAGTCTGGACGGTTCCGGCCCGGCGGTATTCACGCCGCCGAGCCTGCGGGACTGGCCGGATGTTACCTGGGAGGCTGGAGATGATGCGCGCCGCGTTAATCTCGATGAGCTGCGCCGGGAAGACGTAAGAGACTGGCAGCCCGGAGAGCGCATACTGCTGACCGGCAGGATGCTGACCGGTCGCGATGCCGCTCATAAGCGTATCAAGGAACTGCTCGATTCAGGCGAAGGGTTGCCGGCAGGAGTCGATTTTACCGACAGGTTTATTTACTACGTTGGTCCGGTTGATCCGGTGCGCGGCGAGGTCGTTGGCCCGGCGGGACCGACAACCGCGACACGCATGGACAAATTCACCGACATGATGCTGGCCAAAACGGGTCTGGCGGGCATGATTGGCAAGGCTGAGCGAGGGACTGCGGCCATAGAAGCCATAAAAAAACATCAGGCGGTTTATCTCATGGCGGTAGGTGGGGCGGCCTATCTGGTATCACAAGCGGTCAAATCGGCGAAAGTGATAGCGTTTGAAGACCTCGGTATGGAAGCGATCTACGAGTTTGAAGTTGAAGACATGCCGGTCACCGTAGCTGTCGATAGCCGAGGCAGCTCCGTGCATGAAACCGGTCCTCGACAGTGGCAGGTTGAAGTTGAAATGCAATGAACACTTTGCTTTCTTGAACAGTTTGGGATCGGCACTGCTGCCCTGAAACAGTCCCCGGCATTTTTATTGATAAAATGCCGGGGTATCCCAATCTGGACTCTGGTCCGTGGCTGGAAGTGGATAGTGCCTGCTACTGCTGATTAGCAAATCACCTCGACAATTCAGGCCTTCTTGGTCTCACGCTCCCGCACTTCCTTGATTACCTCATCCGCAATATTTTTCGGACAGGCCGTATAGTGAGAAAACTCCATCGAGAACTGACCGCGGCCAGAGGTCATAGTGCGCAGGTCGCCGATGTAGCCGAACATTTCGCTTAAAGGTACATCAGCCTGAACGCGAACGCTGGTTGCCCCTGATTCCTGGGATCGGATGATGCCGCGCCGACGGTTCAGGTCGCCGATCACATCACCAACATAGTCTTCATGTACGAATACATCAACTTTCATGACAGGTTCCATCAGCTGTGGAGAGGCCTTGGGGATGGTCTGGCGATAGGCGCTTTTTGCTGCGATCTCGAAAGCGACCGCTGAGGAATCCACCGGGTGGTAAGCACCGTCAGACAGAGTGATTTTAACGTCAAGCAACGGATAGCTGGCCAGCGTGCCCTTTTCCATGCTGAGCCGGAAACCTTTTTCGACCGCGGGCCAGAATTCGCGGGGCACGTTACCGCCGGTGACGGTGGATTCAAACTGGAAGCCGCTGTTGGGCTCACCGGGCTCAACCACATAGTCGATCCTGCCAAACTGACCGGAACCACCCGTCTGCTTCTTTTGGGTATAGCTGTCTTCGATACGTTGAGTGATGGTTTCACGGTAGGCCACCTGGGGCTTGCCTACTGCCACTTCCACGCCATAGGTACGTCTGAGGATATCCACTTTGACATCGAGGTGCAGCTCGCCCATGCCTTTGAGGATGGTCTCGCCGCTTTCTTCATCGGTCTCGACGTAGAACGAAGGGTCTTCTTTAATCATCTTGTTGATAGCGATGCCCATTTTTTCAACAGACGCTTTATCTTTGGGTGTCACTGCAATGGAGATAACCGGATCCGGGAATACCATGGGTTCCAGAGTGGCCGGATTGTTGGGATCACAGAGTGTGTGACCGGTCTGCACATTTTTCATGCCGACAACCGCGATAATGTCGCCGGCCTGAGCAGATTCCAACTCTTCACGGGAATCAGCGTGCATCTCTACCATGCGACCGATGCGTTCGGTTTTTCCGGTAAAGGCATTCAGGACAGTGTCACCCTTGCAGATTTTGCCTGAATAGATACGGATAAAAGTCAGGGTGCCGAAACGGTCATCCATGATCTTGAATGCCAGTGCACGCAGCGGACGGTCAGGGTCAACGACTGCCAGATCACCGGTTTCGTTACCCTCTGGATCAACCTCTGGTTGAGGTTTGACCTCTGTTGGAGCCGGCAGATAATCAACGACCGCGTCCAATACCGGCTGAACGCCTTTATTTTTGAATGCAGAACCACAATAGGTCGGGAAAAAATCCAGAGCGATAGTGCCCTTGCGAATCAATTTGCGGACGGTGTCGATATCAGGTTCATGACCATCCAGATAGGCCTCCATGATGTCATCGTCCTGCTCAATGGCCGTTTCTATAATTTTCTCACGATACTGTTCAATCCTGTCTGCCATATCTGCCGGGGGGTCAATAACATTGTAGTTCATGGGGTCGCCCGAATCGTCCCAGACCCATGCCTTGCGGGTCAGCAGATCGACAATGCCGGAGAACTGATCCTCGATGCCGATAGGCAGGGTCATCATCAGGGGATTCGCACCAAGTACATCTTCAATTTGTTTTACTACACGATAGAAGTCTGCGCCCACGCGGTCGAGCTTGTTGACAAAAATAATGCGGGCCACTTCAGATTCATTGGCATAGCGCCAGTTGGTTTCAGACTGGGGTTCCACGCCGCCGGAACCGCAGAAGACACCGACTCCACCGTCGAGCACTTTCAATGAACGATAAACCTCGATCGTGAAATCAACATGGCCGGGAGTGTCAATAATATTCAGACGATGTTTGTTCCACATGCAGGAAGTCGCGGCGGACTGGATGGTAATGCCGCGTTCCTGCTCCTGCTCCATGAAGTCGGTGGTGGCGGCACCATCATGCACTTCGCCGATTTGGTGAATCTTTCCGGTCAGTTTCAGAATGCGCTCGGTCGTTGTCGTTTTGCCGGCATCCACATGGGCGAAAATACCGATATTTCGGTAAACGGATAAGTCAGTCATGTTAGTCGCTCTGGTTGAAATTGAAGGACAAAGTTAAAGAAGCCTGAAACGAATTCACTTCAGGCTTGCCAGATTACAGAAAACAAAAACAAGCCTTTTTGTTTTCCTCGCAAAATCAATGACCCTGATCATTGATTTTAGTGGTACATCCCTGTACCGCAGGAAACTCCGAATTACAGAACCTCCGGCAGGCCTGATAAGGTAAAAGCCGCCTGAATTAAATCAGCAGTCGGCGAAATACACATCAGGCCGGAAAAAGTCGGTCATTCTAACAGAACTGATACAAAAAAGCCCCTCCGATTTTCATCGGAGAGGCTTCTGAGCTTCCTCCGGGCTATATGAGGAATAAAATGGTATGCCAGCTTACTTTGTGGCAGGTGCCTCGGCAGCAGGGGCAACAGGGGCTCTATAGTAGGGCGAGTAGCCGTTATAACCACTATAAGAGTAGCTGTCACCGTGGGTGTTCATGTCAGAGCTCATGTTCATATCACCCTTGCCCTTGCCACTGAAGGAAAAACTGAACTCACCTTCGCCTGTGGCGGAGCCTTTACCCTGACCGTTAAAATCAGAGTTCAGACGCCCCTGATTATTATCGGCCTGATTGTAGCCGTTATCAGAAGCATAGCCGTCAGTATTGCCCCTTACATCGGAGTTGGCATCCATATGGCCTTTTGCCTTGCCGGAGAAAGTCATGGAGAAAGCGCCCTCGCCGGCAGCCTTACCTGTACCGCGGCCCTTGCCGTTGAAATTGGCATTGCCCTGACCGTCGTCACCGAAAAAAGAAGAAGCCGAAGCGGCAGAAGCGGTCAGAGCCGCTGCCAGAACTACAATAGAGATGGATTTCATGGTTAAACCTCCTGATTGGTAAAAAATATTACAAATTCTTGTGAACCGATGTTCACAGGACAAGAGCATATTATAAGAGTTTTATTATATTAGCAATCCTTTATATTCAGAAAATCTAATATATTTGTCTAACCTTTGTTAAGATAGGGCAAGCCACATTGTAAATGGGGAACAGGGGTGATCCGGGTGGCAAATGGTCACATGGATTTCGGGAAATAGCCTGAATCCGGCTTGATACTCTTGCCGGTGCCCTGATATACACTTCCCCGATTAAAGAGGAACAACAGCGTGGCTGAAGAAATTATTGAGGATGGAGAAGTCATTTTCGCCGGACAGGGTGCCGCTGGTTCCGATCTGAGTATTCCTGGTCAGGTGTTGCCGGCCACAATTCACATTTTGCCGGTTGCCGACCGGCCGTTTCTACCGGTGCAGGCACTGCCTATCCAGATGAATGAGGAATACTGGTTAGAGACTGTCAAGGAAATTGG
>JAJDYQ010000005.1 GCA_022825085.1 Gammaproteobacteria bacterium | reverse complement strand
GTTGACCCATGAAAAAAATATACAGGCATGGGAGGATTTTTTCAGTAGCCTGTAATAAAGCACTCTGCTTTTTTTGAAATTTATGGGGCATGTAACAACCGGACTGCTGTTGGACTGAGACAGCCTTTACCATGGCAGAGTGTGCTTTTTCTGCCGCCATAGTACATATGCCCCCCATGCCAGGCTGATAATAATGATCACGCTGCCGATAATGAAGCTGATTCTTCCAAAGTAGTAGGCTTTTTCAACCATGTCCAGCATGGTAAGGAGATTTCCCCAGTCGTGAGATTCTTCCCCCATTCCAAGGATCAGAGGCAGGCCCCGGTATTCACCATCGGAAATATAAGGGGAAATGTCAATAAAATTCTGACCACACCACCAAAGCATGATTGATGCTTCAAAATTGTCATGTTGCCGCAGAAAAAAAATCATGACGATCAGCGGCACCAGTATCTGAAACAGGCTGCCACCGAGAATTGTCATAAAACGTCCAAACGGAATGAAGATGACATGACCGGCTTCGTGAAAAGCAAGGTTGATGCTGTGCAAAAATGAACTGCCAATGTCTGTCCAGCTTCCGTTGGTGGAGATGAACCACCAGCCCCAGATAAAGAAAATCACATAGCAGATCGCACGACTCCGGAAAACGACCGGATCAATTCGTTCCGGAACGTCAAACAGCAGGATCATTATTTTGTCTTTCAGGGTCTCGTCCGGCAGGTATTCGACTTCTATGTCATCATCCGCTTCGTCTGTCTGTACCGAGGCCGCCTGTTGGGCCGCTCTGTATTTATTATAGGCAATCCCACAGGCCGGACAGATGCCGTCCGGGATATGGTTGTCATCCGGTGTTCGGGTGTAGTGGCATTTAGGGCAGTCTGTCATGGTCTGTTCCTTTGGGCTGTTTTCTGTTCGGGTCAGGTAATATCCTAACCGTGCTCCAGCGCTTCTGCCAGTGTTGCCATGGGTATTATGTCAATATCGGCCATGACGGATTTTCTGGGCATGTTGGCTTTTGGCAGTAAAACCCGACGAAAGCCATGTTTGGCCGCTTCCTGAACACGCTCTTCTCCATTCGGTACCGGCCTTATTTCTCCAGCCAGCCCTATTTCACCAAAAACAACTGTATCAGCAGGAAATGCCCGATCCCGAAAGCTCGAAACCATGGCCATGATGACCGGCAGGTCGGAGGCCGGTTCAAGTATCCGCATCCCGCCGACAATGTTGATAAAGACATCCTGATCATACAGCGCCATACCTCCATGGCGTTGCAGAACCCCTAACAGCATGGTCACTCTGTTGGTGTCCTGCCCAACTGTTACTCTTCTGGCACCACCACCATGATTTTCAGCCACCAGAGCCTGCACTTCGAGAAGCAGGGTACGGCTGCCTTCTCTGCTTGCCATGATGACGCTGCCGGACATCTCCTGTTCATGGCGGGACAGGAATATCGCTGAGGGATTGTTGACCGGTTTCAGTCCATCTTCCAGCATGGCAAATATACCCAGCTCATTGACCGGCCCAAAGCGATTTTTGACCGCCCGAATCACTCGATAGCGACCACTGGGATCACCTTCAAAATATAATACGGTATCCACCATGTGCTCCAGTACGCGCGGACCGGCCAGTGTCCCTTCTTTGGTGACGTGACCCACCAGCAATAATGCGCAGCCGGTCTGCTTTGCAAAGCGCACCAACTGTGCTGCACTTTCACGCACTTGTGCCACTGAACCCGGTGCCGATGACAGTTCATCGGTGTAGATAGTCTGTACCGAATCAATAACCAGCACACGCGGCCTCTCCCGCATCGCTGCATCAATAATGCGTTCTACCGCCGTCTCGGCGAGAATCTGCATGTCGGCACCTTCAAGCCCCAGGCGCTGTGCCCTCAAACTGACTTGTTGCAGCGACTCTTCTCCCGTGACATACAGTGCATCCAGTTGACCGGAAATGAGCGCAATACATTGCAGCAGCAGCGTCGATTTGCCGACACCCGGATCTCCTCCGATCAGCACCACGGAACCTTCTACCAGACCACCACCCAGAACACGGTCAAATTCGCCACTCGCCAGACTGTGTCGTTGAATTTTTTCCGGCTTGATATCGCTGAGTCTGTGTATTGTGTCGCCGGCCGGCTGACCGGCATAACCGGTAAATCGACGCACATTATCCGTAGTAGTGGCTGTTTCTTCCAGTGTGTTCCAGGCCCCGCATTCACTGCATTGCCCGGACCATTTGGCAGCCGATGCACCGCAGTTGGCACAGGTATATTGTACTTTGGGCCGGGCCGTCATGTTTGTTTCAGTTGATAGTCAACCCGGCCCGTCAGGCGACAGACGAGTTCGTAGGCAATCGTGCCGGCTGCTTCCGCAATGTCTTCTATCGGCAGTCCTTCTCCCCATAGCACCACTTCATCACCCGGACGGGCATCGGGCTGATTGCGCAAGTCCACAGTCAACATATCCATGGATACTCGACCCACCAGTGAGCTGCGCCTGCCGTTTATTACGACAGGGGTTCCATTCGGTGCGTGCCTTGGATAACCATCACCGTATCCGATACCAATGACACCAATACGCATATTCTCCGGGCATTGCCAGGTTGCACCATAGCCCACATTGTCCCCTGCCCTGGCTTCGTAAACAGCAATCAATCGTGAGGTCAGGGTCATAACCGGTCGCAGGTTCAAGGCTGCCGCTGTCCGATCTTTCATCGGAGAAATGCCATACAGCATAATACCTGGTCGTACCCAGTCTCCATGTACTTCAGGAAACGCAATCGTCGCCGCCGAGTTGCAAAATGAGGTTTCTCCATCATGCCTTTCCAACAGCGGTTGAAATAAGTTTATTTGATGCCGGTTTTCCATCCGGTCCGGTTCGTCCGCACAGGCAAAATGGCTCATAAGTACCAGCGGTTTTTGCGTGGCCGCCATGTTGTTGATTGTTTTCAGGGTGTCGTCATAGTCGCCGGCAGCCAGCCCCAGGCGACGCATACCGGTATTTATTTTTAACCAGCATTTCAAAGGCTTCGCCGAAATCGTCCGCAGGTCTTCGATCTGATGGGGGCTGTGAATGACTGGCTGGAAGTTGTTTTTTTGACAAATAGACAAGTCAGCCGGATCAGCGGCACCCTGTAAAATCACAATGGCTTTGTCTGGCGAGATTTTTCTGAGTTCAATGGCCTCGGCAAGTGTCCCAACTGCAAAGGCATCTGTGTCATGTAATGCTTCTATAACTGTTGCCAGTCCATGTCCGTAGGCATTGGCCTTGACCACCGATAGTACCGCAGATGCCGGCGCATAATGTCGTACCCGTCGAAGGTTATGTCCAAGGGCGGCAACATCGATTGTCGCAACAGTCTGAGAGCTCAATACTCCTCTCTCCGATCCTGATAGATATCCGGAATAAAGTTTTCAAAGCGTGTGTATTCCCCAAGAAAGGTCAGGCGATCCGTCCCGATCGGTCCGTTACGCTGCTTGCCGATAATGATTTCAGCGATGCCCTTGTCCGGGCTGTCTTCGTTATAGACTTCGTCACGGTAGATAAAAACAATCAGGTCGGCATCCTGTTCTATCGCACCGGATTCACGCAGATCGGACATGACTGGACGCTTGTGCGGGCGTTGCTCCAGTGATCGATTGAGTTGGGACAGTGCCACGACCGGTATATTCAGTTCCTTGGCCAGCCCTTTGAGTGACCTCGATATCTCGGAAATTTCGGTGGCTCGATTCTCATTGCTGCCGGCTATCTGCATGAGTTGCAGGTAGTCAATGACGATCAAACCCAAATCATGTTCTCGTTTGATACGTCGGGCACGCGCTCTGATCTCGGTCGGGCTGAGTGCAGAACCATCGTCAATGTAGATAGGCGCCCCAGACAGCAGCGAAACCGCTGATGTCACTCGCGGCCAGTCTTCTTCATCGAGCTTCCCGGTACGAATTTTCTGCATGGATATGCGCCCCAGCGAGGCAACCATACGCATGGCCAGCATCTCACCAGGCATTTCCATGGAAAAAATGGCGACCGCCTTGCCAACCTTGATCGCCGCATGTTCCGCCATGTTCATGGCAAAGGAGGTCTTGCCCATTGATGGCCGGCCTGCCACGATGATCAGGTCACCTGACTGCAAGCCCGATGTCCTTTCATCGAAGTCCTCAAAGCCGGTGGGAAGCCCCGTAATGAGGCTGTCTTCGTTATAAAGCCTGTCAATACGGTCAACTACATCACTCAGCAGGGTCGGCAGTGGCCTGAATCCCTGACGGGCGCGCAGGCTCTGATCGGCGATGCGAAAAATTTCCTGCTCGGCTTTGTCCAGCAGCTCGCGGCTGCTACTTCCTTCTGTCTGATATCCGCTGTTGGCTATGTCGGTACCAACGGCTATCAGTTGGCGCAACACGGAACGTTCACGGACAATATCGGCATAGGCATCAATGTTGGCAGAGCTCGGTGTCTGACTGGCCAGTGTGGCCAGGTAGGGCAGACCTCCAACCGATTCAAGTTCTCCCAGCGAGTCGAGTCTTTCGGAAAGCGTGACTACATCAAAGGGTTTGTTGTTGTCCGCAAGCTCGATAATGACACGGAAGATATGGCGGTGATCTGCACGGTAGAAGTCTTCACCGGTCACCTTGTCGGCAATTTTTTCCCAGGCGCGATTATCCAGCATCAGTCCACCAAGCACCGATTGCTCGGCCTCGATGGAGTGCGGGGGCACACGCAGCGATAGTGGCTCGGTCTGTGAGGCCTGGCCGGTCGGCATACGGCCTTCAATTGCTGTCAGGTGGGGTTCGTTCATATACCGGGCCTGTCATGCCAAAGTTTTATTGTGTATGAACGCAAAGGTTATATCACGAAAATCTGATGCCACATCCGCTTTTTATTCGGCATCCCGGCACAAAAAACTATTCTCCAGCTTCAACATTGAGCTGCACGCTGACATCCACATCGGTATGCAGATGCAGGCCGATTTGGTATTCACCAACCGTACGGATCGGGCCTTCGGGCATTCGGACTTCTTTTCTCTCAACTTCAACACCTATCGCCATAACAGCCTCAGCAATCTGACGCGGGCCAATCGAACCAAATAATCTGCCTTCTGTCCCCGCTCTGGAGAGCAGCGTAACCGGGCCAATGGCTTCGATTTCAGCCTTACGGGCCTCTGCCGCCGCCAGAGATTCTGCCGCCTGTCTTTCAAGTTCGGCACGCATGGCCTCAAATTCCGCCAGATTGGCCGCCGTGGCAGGTTTGGCTTTACCTGTCGGCAATAGATAGTTGCGCGCGTAACCCGGCTTGACGGTTACCTTATCACCCAGGGCACCCAGGCTGCCTACTTTTTCCAGTAATATAACGTCCATAATAATGCCTCCATCATAATCAAGTATTCTTTCCAAATCGGTCGATGTCGATCATCCATCTTTACCGGATTCTTCATCATCAACTGTTTCGTTGTCCACCGGCTTCTGTTTGCCGATACGCAAACGAAAACCGAACCAGGTATCTATAAGACCAAGACCGGATAATACCGGAGCAGTATAGTACGGTATCACTGCCAGCAAAATATAAATGGCAAGCAGCCAGCCGATGTTCATCCCTGCCTGTAAAACAAGGTGGTGAATCACCGCCAACCCTTGAAACAGGAACAGTAGCCATACTACTGTTGCCAGATCGGTCGTCAGTGCAAGCTGGCCGGTCAGCGATATGGCAAGCAGGGCCAGCATGGACCATGCTGTGAAACGACCCAGCTTCAGGCTGTGAAACTCCCTTTGAAAACCACCCGGATTAAACAGTATCGCCTGCCACCAGCGGGCCAATAGCAGGCTGACGATGATCAGTAAGCATATCAGGCCAGCAATACCACCCGTCATAACCTGCGAAAAGCCCACCAGTAATTGATTCAATTCCGCTTCGTCCGGAACAAGTTGTGCCTGAGTCAGTTGTGGCCGCAGGTGCTGGTCCAGCAGCCCCAGCCAGTGTTCAGCCGGGTCACCCAGTATCAGGTAGGCAGTGATGACCAGAAATGCACCAATCGCACCGGCGGCATTGATCATCACGGCCGTTGAGGCATATCGGCGATATGCCTGTGACACCAGCCAGGTCAGTATCCAAAGAGTGGTGCAGATCATAAATCCCATCCAGATGGCCGGGCTGCCACTCAGAGACAGGGCAAACATCAGAACCGCGCTGCTTACAGCCATTAACAGACCTTCCCCGGCTCCCATCCGTAAGCCAACCAGCGCCAGAGAGGCCAGACTGATCAGCAGCAGTGGGGGAAACGCTATGCTCAGCATGGCAAATCCACCGGTCACGGTCAGCGCACTGACCCGCCCGGCTAACACCCATCCTGCAAAAGCCTTCATCATGGCATAGCTACCAGCCAGTCGCCTTTGCAGCTATTTATGCGCATCACTATAAGGCAGCAGGGCCAGATAACGGGCACGCTTGACAGCAGATGCCAATTGTCGCTGGTATCGGGCGCTCGTGCCGGTAATGCGGCTGGGCAAAATTTTACCCGATTCGGTGATGTATTCCTTGAGCAGTTCGATATCCTTGTAGTCAATCTGCTCAATACCCTCCATTGAAAAATGACAGTATTTTTTACGACGAAAAAAGCGGTTCATGGCTCTACCCTCCTGGTATCTGTTTCGGTATTTTGATCAGGAGCGACCTCCTCATCGGGAGACTGTCGGCCCCTGTCTCCTTCTGATTCCTGTTCATCCGGTTCCTGTTTATCCGGTTCCTGTTTATCCGGTTCCTGTTCATCCGATTCCTGCTCATCCGGTTCCTGTTCATCCGGTTCCTGTTCATCCAGTTCCTGTTCGTCCGGTTCCTGTTCATCCGGTTCCTGCTCATCCGGTTCCTGCTCGTCCGATTCCTGTCCATCCGATTCCTGCTCGTCCGATTCCTGCTCGTCCGATTCCCGCTCGTCCGATTCCTGTTCATCCGATTCCTGTTCATCCGATTCCTGCTCGTCCGGTTGTTCCGTTTCCTTCTTTTCTTCCTTTGCCAGAGGGGATGCTTCGGTCGGAGCTTTTTTGGTCCGCATAATCATGTTGCGAATGACAGCATCATTAAATCGGAAGGCACTTTCCAGTTCATCAATGGTGCCCTGATCGCATTCCACATTCATCAAAACATAGTGCGCCTTGTGTATGTCCTGAATCGGGTATGACAACTGGCGGCGTCCCCAGTTTTCAAAGCGGTGAACCAGACCACCGCCATTTTCTATCACGGCACGGTAACGACCTACCATCGCTGGAACCTGCTCGCTCTGGTCGGGGTGGACCAGAAACACGACTTCGTAATGTCTCATATATCTCCTCGCGGGTTTTGCCTTCCGCTCGTCATCGTCTGGACGCCGGTAAGGCAAGGAGTAAAAAAATCAGGGCTTATCAATAATGCCCCACGGATCGCTGATCATACACGACAGGACGGCTGATATCAATAATTTGCCGTGCGCGACTGCTCTATAGCAGCGACCATATCATTCGACCTGCCATGACCAGTAAAAAAAGCGAGAATAAAAGGCCCAGGGTTCGTTCGGGTATGATATGAGCGAGCCTTGCTCCCAGTGGCGCAAACAATACACTGGCCGAAACAACACCCGCGAAGATCGGTAAGTTGATATAGCCGATGCTGCTTTCCGGGAGACCGACCTCATTCTGGCCTGTAATCGCATAGCTGACAGCCGATATCAGGGCCAGCGGCATTCCCACCGTGGCCGCCGTGGCGACTGCCCTGCGAATGGGCATTGAGCAGTAGCTGAAAAAAGGCACGTTAATAACACCGCCGGCAATTCCCATCATGGAAGAGATAACGCCATTCACAAGTCCTATTCCTGCCATGCCAGCCAAACCGGGCAACTGGCGCTTCCCTTCCACTGTGCCCGCAAGCGTACGTATGGCCGCAATAACAAGAAATCCGATAAAGGCAATGTGCAGTATTTTCCCCGGCAGCAGATCCACGATCACTACACCGACGATGGCACCTGCCATTATCCAGGGTGTAAGCCGCCGAACAACTGGCCACTCTATCGCGCCTTTCCGATGATGGACATAGATTGAAGGCAGCGCACTTACCGCGATGGTCGCCAGCGATGTGCCAACGGCAATTTTAATCATCACGTCAGCGGATACGCTTTGCGCATCGAGGATGATCACGATAACGGGGACAATGATGGTACCACCACCAATACCCAGCAGGCCGGCAAGCATCCCGGCAGTGACACCCGCCAGCAACAAGCTCACTATATCCATCGTCAAGTTTGAGATTCTATTGTCCGGCCTGCCAGCCGAACGCCATGGTTTCGCGAATAGAATTCATGCCGCTTTCCCACATCAAAAGACGATCCAGCCCTAAAGCCACACCGGTTGTTTCAGGCATTCCTTGCTCCAGCGCCATGAGAAATGACTCGTCGAGGGCAATGGGTTTCTGCCCGTGTAAGCAGCGTCGCTGGTTTTCCTGCTCAAATCGCCGACATTGCTCATCGGCATCTGTCAGCTCTTCAAAGCCGTTGGCAATCTCTATACCGTCGGCATACAGTTCAAAACGTCGGGCAGTCCGGGGGTCTTGCGTATCCAGTCTTGCCAGAGCCGCCTGATCGGCCGGATAGTCCCGAATAAAGCTCAAGCCTTCCATCTGCGGCTGTATGATAATAGACAGCACCCAGTCAAGTGCTGTGCTCCAACTGTCTGCCACACCTGTCGGGCATTCGTGACCAGCCATATCGCACCATGACAGCAACGCTGCCTTGTCTTCTCGCAGTGGGTCAATGTCGGTGTATCGGGCAAACAGGTCCTGATAGCTGATCGTTTCAATGTCGGCAACGGCCGGATGTGCCCTGCATAGTCGGGCCAACAGGTCGGTGATTTCCTGCATCAGGCCGTATTGATCAAAACCGGGCCGATACCATTCCAGCAAACTGAATTCTGGATGGTGCAGTCTGCCCGGCCCGTCAGCACGAAACACCCGACTGATTTGATAGATCGGCCCGCTATCGGCCGCCAGCAGGCGTTTCATGTGATATTCAGGAGATGTCTGCAGATAGTAGTCGCGATGCCGAAAATGAATAGCAAGGCTTTCGGTCTGCGGATCGGTAACCGTAGCCGGTGCCAGTATGGGCGTTTCGACTTCCAGTACGCCGCGCTCTTCAAAAAATACCCGGATCTGTTTGAGCCATGTCGCCCGCATTCGCAACATGGCCATGGATGCGTCAGGATGCCAGTTCATCCCGGATTCGGATTATTCGTCTTTGGCCCTGGAAACATACTCACCTGTACGGGTGTCAATTTTTAATACGTCACCGGTCTCGATGAAGAGTGGCACCCGAACTGTGGCACCTGTTTCAAGTGTGGCAGGCTTGACGCCGCCCTGTGCGGTATCACCTCGCACGCCAGGCCCGGTTTCGGTTACAGCCAGATTGACAAAATTGGGGGGCTCAATGCCGATAGGAACACCATTCCATAGTATGACTTTGCATATATCCTGTTCTTTCAGCCATTGTGTTTGTTCACCTATCGCCATCGCATCTGCCTGCACCTGTTCATAGGTCGCCTGATCCATGAAATGCCAGTATTCACCATCGCTGTAAAGGTATTGCATGTCAGTATCCAGAACATCCGCCGCTTCAACTTTTTCCCCCGACTTGAAGGTTTTGTCAATAACACGACCTGTCTTCAGATTTCTGATCTTTACCCGGTTGAATGCCTGACCTTTGCCGGGCTTGATAAATTCATTTTCGATGATGTTACAGGGGTCTCCATCAAGCATGATTTTAAGGCCGGACTTGAATTCATTTGTGCTGTAAGATGCCATTTTTTCCTCTGGATAGTAAAGCAAAGATCGTTGGAAGCTCTCTATGATACCTCGAATTCTGTCCCAAAGCACCGACTGGAAGTCAGCTCTGCGTCAGGCAGTGACTCAACCGGAAGTCCTTCTGGAGTTGGTGGAGCTGCCCAGGTCGCTGTGGCTTGAGAAGGCTACACAGGCCAGTCAGGCTTTCCCGCTCAAGGTGCCCATGGCATACATTCGGCGAATCGAAAAAGGTAACCCGCAGGATCCTCTGCTGTTACAGGTTTTGCCTCTAAAACAAGAGCTGGATGCGACAGCCGGCTATACGTCGGATCCGGTTGGCGAGATCGGTTCGGTATGTACGCCCGGATTACTGCACAAGTATCATGGCAGGGCATTGATGATCACCACGGGAGCCTGTGCAGTACATTGCCGGTATTGCTTCCGCCGCCATTTCCCGTATCCCGAACTACACACGGGCGGACATCATCTGCAACCAGCACTGGATTATCTGCGTTCTCACGAGGAGATCGAGGAGGTCATTCTCAGTGGCGGGGACCCGCTGGTGCTCGATAATGATGTTATCAGCAGGCTGTTATCACAGTTAAAGGCAATACCACAGGTTCGGCGAATACGCATCCATTCGCGTTTGCCTGTCGTATTACCCGAACGAGTCAATGAGGCTTTTTTAAGAGTTCTGGAACCTTATAGCGGTATGCTCGTTATGGTCATTCATTGTAACCATGTCCAGGAGTTGGACAGTACAGTCGCGGAAGCCATCAACAGCCTGAATCAGGCTGGAATACGAATTTTTAATCAGACGGTGCTGCTGAAAAATATCAATGACAGCATATCGGCTCTATGCTGCCTGTCGAAGGCACTCTTCGATTTACATGTGCAGCCCTATTATCTTAATATACTGGACAGGGTTGCCGGGGCTTCTCATTTTGAGGTCCCGCAAGCAGAGGCTGTCGCCCTGCATGATGGCATGAAAAGCCAGTTGCCCGGCTATTTGATTCCCCGGCTTGTCAGAGAAGTTTCCGGAGAGTCTTCCAAGGTCTGGATTTAATCGCTATCAGCTAATGATATGCTATTGCACCGCAACATTAAACGTAAGAGAATGTCGGCATATACTTCATATCCTCTGGTATAAGAAGGTCCGGAATTCAAGTTGAAGAAAGATCAGACGATTAACATTGCCGTTTATGAAAGCTCGCCCGACGAGGTGGAGCTTATCGCGACGGAACTGCGTAACGCCGGGCATGTCGTTAAGCCTTTTGCTTTTAAAACCCCGGACCACCTGAAAGAGATTCTGGCCAAAAACCGGATTGAGTGTGTCTATTGTTCTGCCGATGAATCCGCGCTCACCCCCACCTGCCAGATACTGGATAACCCTCAGTATCATATCCCCATTATTGCTGTAGCTACCGATACTGACACCTCATCTGTCGTTAAGGCCCTGGAAAAAGGTGCCCGAGATCTGGTCTCCCGCAATCAGTCCGCACATCTGCGACTTGTCACAGAACGGGAGTTGAAAAACATGCATCACTACAGGAGTATGCACAAATATCAGGGTGCCTATGAAGAAAGCGAGAAGCGCTGCCACAGTCTGCTGGACAGCTCCCGTGAAGCCATCGCCTATATCCATGACGGTATGCATACTTATTCCAATGGTGTTTATGCAGAGGTGTTTGGCTTTGACAGCAGCGAGGAACTGGAGGGCTTGCCTATCCTTGATCTTATAACCATAGAAGACCAGCAACGACTCAAGGAACTTTTAGTTGAGTACGATACAAAAACAGATTCGCAAGAATATGATATCTCCTGCAGACGCAATGACGATACAGAATTCAGCGCTTCTATTGAGCTTTCGCCGGCCAATATTGACGGCGAGGCATGTACCCAGATCATCGTCAGGGATCATGCCAGCAGTGTCACCATGATCAATGAGCTAAAGACATTTGAATCCCAGGATACAGTAACAGGACTTTATAACCGGCAGACATTTATCGAGGAGGTGGAGCAGGCTATCGTCGATGTCAAGACAGGAAGTTCTCCGGGTGTTGTTTTCTATATTGATATCGATAAGTTCAGCAAGGTACAGGGCGCTATTGGTATGGAAAAGATGGATGCCGTCATTTCAACTGTCGGCAAAATTATCGCTGATGCACTCGCTCCAAATGACTTTGGCGCACGGTTTGGTGAACATATTTTCACTATTCTGATCAAGGAAAAACATATCAAGGCCATCCGATCCAGAGCCAGAAAACTGGTCAAGTCCCTGAATACCGTCATTGAAGTAGGGGAGCTGTCCACACCAATAACTGTCAGCCTGGGACTGGCATCCATTCACAGCACTACCCGATCTGCCTACGAGGTACTGACTTATGCCGACCTGGCCTGTAATACCGCGAAGGAAAATGGCGGCAATAGAGCCGAAGCCTATAAGGACATAGAGAAAAAAGCGAAAAAACAGGCGATTCAGGATAATCTACGCTGGATCAACCTTCTGAAAAATGCTATGGAGAACAATATATTCTATCTGGCCTTTCAGCCTGTTGTCAGCCTTACCAGCACAGGTGATGAAATTTATAAGGTGCTGCTGCGTCTAAACAGCGAAGATGGCAAAAAGATAGATAACAGTGAGTTTCTGCTAAAGGCAGAAAGAGTTGGAATGGTCAATCTTGTTGACCGCTGGGTTATCCGCCGGACACTACATATACTCGGCAGCAAAGAGTACAGGGATAGCAAAATCAGTCTGTTGATCAAATTGTCCAGCTCGGCCTATAGTGACAAAAATCTGCTTCCATGGCTATTTGAGCGAGTGAAGTCAGCAAAGATAAAACCATCAAGGCTTATCTTTGAAATCACCGAATCAGGTGCCACCCAACATATCAAAAAAACAGCAAACTTCAGCCGCACCCTGAGAATGATGAAATGTCGCACCGCTATCACTCAGTTCGGCATGGACAATAATGCACCCAAATTTCTGAAGGTCGTTCCTGCCGACTTTGTCAAAGTCAATCCGGCTCTAACCTGTGACATCAGCAACGATCCGATTGCCATGCAAAAAGTAAAGGATCTGGTTCAAATCGCACATACCATGGATAAACCGATCATTGCATCGCATGTGGAAAACGCAGAAAACATGGCTGCGGTGTTTCAATGTGGCTTTGATTTTGTGCAGGGCCATTTTCTACAGAAGCCAGACATCGTTATGCGGTTTGATTTTGAGCATAATTAGGCAACCTAAATCACCCATATAAAAGTCAGTCAAGCATCTTCGATACCATACCATCGGCCAGTTTCGGTTCAAACCAGGTTGATTTCGGCGGCATGATCTGGCTGCCATCCGCGACCGCCATCAGATCGGTAATATCAGTTGGATACAATGAAAAGGCAATCGCCATCTCACCACTGTCAACCCGCTTTTGCAGCTCGCCCAGGCCGCGGATGCCACCAACAAAATCAATCCGTTCATCG
Source organism: Gammaproteobacteria bacterium (assembly GCA_022825085.1). Classification (GTDB taxonomy): domain Bacteria; phylum Pseudomonadota; class Gammaproteobacteria; order JAJDYQ01; family JAJDYQ01; genus JAJDYQ01. The sequence continues at coordinate 2,780 of JAJDYQ010000005.1, read as the reverse complement.
GTGCGCGGCTCTGAAACACCCAGTATGGGTTCAATCAATTTATCAGCCAATATACTCACGTCCAGCCTCTTCATCAAATCAGCCGGAACAGCATCTGCATGAATCCTCAGTACATACCACTGCCCTTGCAGGTACATGCCAAACTCACCACGGGCAGCCGGCCTGAATGGTTCACGAACAGCTTCGCAGGAAAAAGATTGTCGAATTTTAACAAGCAGCCTGTCTCTGCTCAGTCCATTCAGATCTCGAATGGTACGGTTGTAATCCAGTATCTTTATTTGATGGTGCGGAAATATGACTGCCAGAAAATATTCATGGCTGGCTTCAGGATTACTATTTTTTGGGCGACGCATGGCCGCCACACGCGATGCCGCCGCCGAACGATGATGCCCGTCAGCAACATAAATAACACCTGTTTCATCAAACGCTGCCGTCAGTTTTGACAGGGTATCGGTATCGTCAATAACCCATAGTTCATGGCGTATGCCACTTGCCAGCGTCACATCGACCTCTGGCCTGCTGCGGCTGACTGCCTGCAGAATATTATCGATATTTTTCTGGCTCTTATAGGTCAGGAATACCGGTCCGGTCTGAGCATTCAGTGCGTCAATCTGGCGAACCCGGTCATCTTCTTTGTCTGGACGGGTATATTCGTGTCTGCGTATGCTGTTTCGATCATAGGCCGCCACGGAAGCTCCGGCAACCAGCCCGGTCTGACTGTGCCCTGCCATGGTAATGCGATAAACATAGTAGCAGTCATGGGGGTCATGGACCAAAATACCCTCGTCAATCATGCGCCGAAAATTTTCAGCGCCTCTGGCATAAACTGCCGGATCATGAGGGTCTGTACCAACCGGCAAATCAATTTCCGGTCTGGATACATGCAGAAAGCACCAGGGCTTTCCTTTTGCCTGCGCCCTCGCCTCTTCGGTACTCAGCACATCATAGGGCGGTGCCAGTATATCAGCAGCCCTTTCTGGAGAGGGTCGTAAACCGGCAAAAGGGGTAATCAGAGGCATAACAGCCAGCATTCTAACCGAGGCACGAGGAAACTGGTCAGGCCACTGAGGTTATCCATCACTACGCTCGACCTTCAGCCGGTCAACTGACTGGTAGCCACGTGGCAGTTTCCATCCCCGGCGACCACGCTCTGCAATGTATTTATCGATCTCGGCTCCTTTCATGGTCTTGTGTTTTTTGCCTGCAAATATTGTGGCTCTTTCGCCTTTCTGTATCAGTTCAATGGCCTTGACGAATTCATCACGATTTTTGAATTTCGCTGTGGGTATGTTGATAATCCTGTTGCCCCTGCCCTTCGAAAGTACCGGCAGTTCGGCCAGGGGGGCCACCAGCATATAGCCCGCGCTGGTCAACGTGATAATCCGATCATCCTGCAGGCTTCGTACATGTACCGGCGGCAGCACTCTTGCTCCCGCAGGCACACTGATCACCATTTTACCCTTTTTGTTGCGCGTCATCATGTCTTTCAGTTGACAGGCAAAACCATAACCACCATCCGTACTTAACAGATAATAATCATCCGGCTCGCCCATCATCACTCCTACAAAGGTAGCACCATCGGGGGGGGTGACCCTGCCAGACAAAGGCTCTCCCTGACCACGGGCCGAAGGCAGGTTATGTGTGGTCACATTATAAACCCGCCCTGTAGAATCCAGAAAAACCGCCATCTGGTTGCTCCTGCCTCTGGCTGAACCCTGATACCCGTCACCTGCTTTATAGCTGAGTCCAGCCGAGTCAATGTCATGCCCTCTGGCCGCACGCACCCAGCCTTTCTGCGAGAGAATTACGGTAATAGGCTCTGAGGATATCAGGTCCGTCTCGTCCAGTGCCTGCGCAGCGGAGCGCACCACAACCGGCGAGCGGCGTTCATCACCATAGAGCTTCACATCTTCCAGCAATTCTTTCCGGATCAGGGTTTTCAAACGCCGCGAGGATGCCAGTGTCTTATGCAGATAATCCTGTTCTTCCAGCAGTTCTTTCTGTTCCTGTTTGATTTTGATTTCTTCAAGGCGGGCCAGTTGGCGCAATCGGGTGTCCAGTATGTAATCAGCCTGTAATTCACTTAGGGAAAAGCGTTTCATCAGGGCCTTCGCAGGGGCATCTTCGGTGCGAACAATGTGGATGACTGCATCTATATTCAGAAACGCAATCAGCAGACCTTCCAGCAGATGCAGGCGCTTATGCACTTTATCCAATCGCCATTGCAGGCGTCGCCTGACCGTCATGGTGCGAAAAACCAGCCACTCTTTTAATATGGCCTGTAAGCTCATTACCTGTGGACGACCGTGGTTGTTAATCACGTTCATATTGACGCGATAGTTGCGCTGCAGGTCGGTCGTCGCAAACAGGTGCGCCATGAGCTGTTCGGTATCAACCCGGTTCGAGCGCGGAACAATAATCAGCCGGGTCGGATGCTCATGGTCAGATTCATCACGCAGATCCTCTACCAGTGGTAGTTTTTTGGCGCTCATCTGTTGTGCGATCTGCTCAAGAACCTTTGCTCCCGATACCTGATAGGGCAGCGCGGAAATGATGATATCGCCACCTTCTTTTTCATATTTTGCCCGCATTTTAATGGCACCATTACCATTGCGATACATCTCCATTATCTCTTCTCTGGGGGTAATAATTTCCGCTTCAGTGGGATAGTCAGGCCCCTGAATATGCTCACACAGTTCTTCTGTCGTTGACTTCGGAGATTCCAGCAGGTGTATGGTCGCCGCAACCACTTCACGCAGATTATGTGGCAGGATATCGGT
>JAJDYQ010000102.1 GCA_022825085.1 Gammaproteobacteria bacterium | reverse complement strand
ACTGACCGGGCTGATCGACACCCACTCGGACCTGTTGACTGCCTGGCACTGGTTGACAGCGACGACAGAAAATGAAGCAGGTTTCGATGCGTTTTTCGCCGAGATACGCCAGTCGAAGCGACCCACTGATATGGAAACCGGCGCGGCATTAAACAGGCTGCTGGAGGGAAAGGCCTGCGCCACATACAGCCACGAGATCGCAGCCGACGCCCGCCGGCAACCATGGCCGCTGGCCTATGCGCTGGCCTGGTTATCGGTGTGTGGCGGCAACTCGGTCATGCCACCCTGGGTACGCCATCAGTTTCCCGAGGCCGGACGATTGGTGCGCCGTATGCGTGATCAGGCCTGTACAGCTCCCTCCTGTGGCTGGTGCCGGGAACGACATGATGCAAAAAAGGAGCTCAAGCGCTACTTTGGCTTCAACGACTTCCGGGCAAAACCGGCGAATGAACAAGGCAGGCCCATGCAGCAATCCATCGTCGAGACCGCACTGGCCGGGGAAAATGTGTTGGGCATCCTGCCCACAGGCACCGGCAAATCCCTGTGCTATCAGATCCCGGCCCTGTCCCGCTATGACAAAACCGGTGCCCTCACCGTGGTTATCTCACCGCTGGTGGCACTGATGACGGATCAGATAGCCGGACTGGAGAGGCATGGGATTGATTGCAGCGTCACGGTCAACGGACAGCTATCCCTGCCTGAGCGCAGCGGTGCCCTGGATAGTGTGCGCCTTGGAAATGCCGGCATCCTCATCATTTCCCCAGAGCAGTTACGTAATCGTTCCGTGCGTCAGGCGTTGAAACAGCGGGAGATCGGCACTTGGGTGCTGGACGAGGCCCATTGCCTGTCAAAGTGGGGGCATGATTTTCGCCCTGACTACCGTTATGTGGCACGCTTTATCCGCGAACAGGCAGAAGATAGATCGATTCCACCATTGATATGCCTGACAGCTACCGCCAAACCGGATGTGATCGATGACATAGTGAATCATCTGCAAACCAGACTCGGTATCGGGATAAAGGTGTTTAATGGTGGCGCACAGCGTGACAATCTGGAGTTTGAAGTACGCCCTGCCACCAGTGCGGAGAAGCCTGCTCATATCCATCAGCTGATCAGCGATTATCTGGATCGCGAACAAGGAGGGATTATTGTTTACCGGGCCAAACGGCGGGACACAGAGGAGCTGGCCAGCATTTTGCGGAATCAGGGAGTTGCCGCGGACCATTTTCATGCAGGGCTGCAACCAGAGAGTAAAAAGGATGTGCAACAGCGTTTTATCGGTGGTGAATTACGGGTGATCGTCGCCACCAATGCCTTTGGCATGGGCATCGACAAGCCGGATGTGCGTCTGGTGGTACACGCCGACATTCCCGGTTCACTGGAGAACTATCTGCAGGAAGCCGGTCGTGCCGGCAGGGATCGGCAACCGGCACATTGCGTGCTGTTTTATACGCAGGATGATGTCGAGCAGCAGTTCATGTTTTCGGGTCGTACACGACTCAATCGGCGTGAAATTCATTCCATCCTGAGAGCCTTACGTCGCCTGGACCGGAAAAAATACGGGAGCGGCGAGGTGGTGGCTACTGCCGGGGAGATTTTGCTGAGCGAGGAAGATCAGGAATTCGAGCGGGATTCGGCAACAGATGATACGCGGGTACGCACTGCTATCGCCTGGCTGGAAGAAGCCAAATTGCTGTCCCGGGAAGAAAATTATGTGCAGGTTTTTCCCTCCTGTCTGCGGATAGATTCACTCCAACAGGCTCAGGAAAAACTGAACAAGAAGTCTGTACGGGATGACAGTTTACTACACATTGTGGAAAAGCTGCTGCAGGCGGACCCGGATGAGGGCATTTCCACAGATGAATTAATGGGTGCTACCGGCTTGAATGCGCAAGGACTGCGGGCTGCATTGTCCAATCTGGAGAAGCTGGGGCTCGCCAGCAATGACACTGCATTGACCGCGTTTGTACATACCGGTGTGGCGCGTTCATCGGAAAAACGGCTGGATGAAGCGATACGACTGGAACGTGCGCTGATCGAGCATCTGCGCGAGGCAGCACCGGATATGAGCAAGGGCGATACCTGGCCGCTGCAACTGCGCCAGATTAACCAGCAACTCAAGGATGCCGGTCATGAGCATGCCCTGCCGGAACGATTGTTACGTATTCTGCGCAGTGTCGGTGCAGATGGCCGTGATGAAGATGGTGGCGGCAGCAGCCTCAGTGTACGCAAGCTGAACGCGGAAACGGTACAGGTAACACTGGAGCGTGAATGGCCGGCATTGAAAAAAACAGCCAAATTACGTCGCACTGCGGCCTCATGCCTGTCAAGGCATCTGGTTAACAGCCTGCCATCCGGCAGCCGCGGCGTTGACCTGCTGGCCGAGACGACTCTGGGCAAACTGCGGCAGGTTCTCGAATCTGACTCTGATGTGCTGAGCCACGGTATGAAAAACCCTGATAAACTGATGGAGCGGGCTCTGATGTGGCTGCATGAGCTGGAAGTCATCCGCTTGAATAAGGGTCTGGCAGTATTTCGCCCGGCCATGACCATCCACCTGCAACCGGACAAACGCGGCTTTCGCAACGCCGACTACGCACCACTCAATGAGCATTACCGGGGCCAGACCATCCAGATTCACATCATGCAGGCCTATGCGCAGTTTGGTCTGGAAAGTATTCATAAAGCGCTGAGCCTGGCACGGGATTATTTCGAGCAGAAACAGGGAAATTTTCTGGGGCGCTGGCTTCCCAATACCGAAAAAGAGATTGCCCGACAGACCACACCACAATCCTGGCGCAACATTGTCGAGTGCCTCGATAATCCCGTACAGCAGGGTATCGTCGCCGACGACCGGGAACAGACCAGCGTGCTGGTGCTGGCCGGCCCTGGTTCCGGCAAAACACGGGTGCTGGTGCATCGCATCGCCTATCTGTTGCGGGTGCGACGTGAAAACCCGCGAGGCATTCTGGCTCTGGCGTATAACCGTCATGCCGCGATTGAAATTCGCCAGCGCCTCACGAGGCTGGTCGGTGATGACGCCAGAGGAGTCATGGTACTTACCTGCCACGGCCTGGCAATGCGTCTGGTAGGGGCCAGTTTCAGTGACCAACATGATATGCCTGACGATCAAATTTTCGAGTCGCTACTGCGAGACGCGGCAAATCTGCTGCGTGGTGACGGGCTGCCACCGGAGGAGGACGCCGGTGAGCAACGACAACGGCTGCTGGCCGGTTTCCGCTGGATCCTAGTGGATGAGTACCAGGATATTGGCCCGGAAGAATATGCTCTCATCACCGCCCTCACAGGACGCACCCTGCCGGACGAGGATGACAGATTGACCCTGTTTGCAGTCGGTGACGACGACCAGAACATCTATACCTTCAAGGGCGCATCAGTGGAATATATCCGCCGCTTTGAGAAGGACTACAAGGCAAAGCCAGCCTATCTCACAGACAACTATCGTTCCACTGCCCACATCATCAGCGCAGCCAACGCGCTGATCGAACCGGCCACCAACCGGATGAAAACGAGGCACCCAATCAGGATCAATCCAGCTCGCGCCAAACAATCCGATGGCGGCGAGTGGGGCAAAATCGATCCTGTCAGTGAAGGGAAAGTACAGATCCTGTCAGCGGGAGAAAACCTGTTATCTCAGGCACAGGCGACCATGCTGGAATTACAACGCCTGTCCAGCCTCACAGAAGACTGGGACTGGTCAACCTGCGCGGTCATCGCCCGGCAATGGAAAGATCTGCACCCGGTGCGCGGGTACTGTGAGCACGAAGGTATCCCGGTACAGTCAGGCAATAAAGAACTGCCGAATTTCTGGCGTCTGCGGGAAACCCGGCAATGTGTGAGCTGGCTGAAGCAGGGCGACAGAAAAATGATCAAAATATCTGAGCTCAGCGCCTGGCTGCATGAGCAGCGACAAACCCCCTGGGCCAAGCTGCTACAAGAAGCGGTTACTGCATATCAACAGGAAGCCGGGGGCGCAGAAACGGAAGTGCCGGTGATACAGTTCATCGAATGGCTGGTCGAATGGGGCCGGGCCGTACGCCAGCGCCAGCATGGTCTGCTGCTGCTTACCGCCCACAGCGCCAAAGGACTGGAGTTTGACCACATAGCTGTATTGGATGGGTCCTGGTTCAGCCAAAATGAAGACAGAGACGCATCGCGCAGACTGTACTATGTCGCCATGACACGGGCACGGCAGACACTGACGTTATTACGTTTTGATCATGTCCGTGGCGGTGGAGATCATATTACGCAGGTGCTGGCGGGTTGCTCTGCTGTCTTGCACCGTGAAACCATCCCATTGCCATCGGCATTTCCCGAGCTACACTACAGCTATAAGCAGGCGAAGCCTGGCGAGATCGATATTGGTTTTGCCGGCTGTTTCCTCGACCAAGACCCTGTGCATCGTCATATTGCCGTGCTGCATCCCGGCGATCCCCTCAGAGCACTCCAAAACGAAAAGGGACAATGGGGACTATTCGATCAGGCCAATAACAAGATAGGACAGTTCGCCAGAGCTTTCTCGGTGCCAGAGGGAAAACGATGCCTGTCTGCCACAGTGTTTGCAATCGTTATCCATACTAAAGAACAATCAGAACCTGAGTATCAGGAACGTATCCGATGCGATACCTGGGAAGTTGTCATACCCGAATTGACCTTTATCCCTGAATGACATTACTGCACTGCATGATTACGCTCCATAGAGTACGGTATATGTCCGAGCCTATACAATGTCTTCAGGCCATCAGGTCGTCAATATGCTATATTTTCGGTACCGGATAGACCGGGTGATAATTTCTGAAAGTACATACGTGGTTGTATATGAAAGCAGGCTTTAAAAGTCTTTTTGAGTCAAGCCTTGATTCTCTGCCGCTTATTCAACGAGGCAAGGTGCGTGATATTTATGACATTGACGATCAACATATGCTCATCGTTACTACGGATCGTCTGTCCGCCTTTGATGTTGTCCTGCCGACGCCTATCAGTGGTAAGGGAGTTATATTAACCACTATTTCAAATTTCTGGTTTGATTTCTTTAAAGACACTATCCAGAATCATTTAAGACATATCAAATTATCCATGTTTCTGCCAAATGACAAGGAAAGAGTACAGATTAAGGATCGGGCAATCGTCGTCA
>JAJDYQ010000079.1 GCA_022825085.1 Gammaproteobacteria bacterium | reverse complement strand
AAAAGCAAATAAAAAAATGGAGGCATCAGTGGAAGCCCGTCATTCCTGCGAAAGCAGGAATCCAGAAGATGGAATTGATTGAAAAGAGCAATCCAGGGTGTGTGGATTTATATGGAGAATTGGTTTGAGTGGATTCCTGCTTTCGCAGGAATGACAGAGGAGGATATGCAGTGACACGAGGCAACATACAAGATTTCTGCTTTAACGAAATAATGCTTCTCAAAAAGCTGGCTTTTCAGTATCGCCCGCAAAAGCTGCTATCTGATGAATGGCATGTCAAGACTGGATCCCTGGTCAAGCCAGGGATGACGGGGGTGCAGCCAGGGATGATGGGGGCGCAGCCGGGGATGGCGGAGGCGCGGCCAGGGATGACGGGGGCGCAGCCGGGGATGACGGGGGCGCAGGCAGGGATGACGGGGGCAGCCAGAGATGACGGGGGCGCAGCCAAGGATGACGGGGGCAGTCAGGAATGACGAGGGCAGCCAGTTCAGGGAGGACGAATGTCAAAGCCCGTCATTCCTGCGCAAGCAGGAACCGTCATTCCTGCGAAAGCAGGAATCCAAGGGAAACGGCTATCCCACGCGAAAAGCAAATAAAAAAATGGAAGCGTCAAATGCACCGGCGGCCAGCGGTCTGGATCGGTTGTTATCGGATTCTCTGATCCATGCGCTGGAAGAAGACTCTTCACACACTGCCGAGGTATCGAGTCAATGGACCCTGAAAGGTGAGTGGGGCTTTGCCCTGCACAACGCCACCGGCATCTCCTATGCCAGCCTGTCGGCGTCCGATGTCAAACGCGATCTCACCCTCGGCTGGCGTCTGCTGTCGAGTCCGGCCGGCCTGCAATCAGAACTCGATATCAAGGCCATGCGCCGCCAGCAGAATAACAATGAGCAAAATCATGGTATCGGTGCCGAATTAAAACTATACTGGTAATGTCCATTGTTCAGCCGGTTCATCTGTTGGCCGGCTATTACGGGGCCGGAACCTCCCTGTGTAACGCTGTTACTCCGGCCCCGTTTTTTTGGTCGGTTAAACGCTTTTTTTAACTCCTGATTCCATTCTCTGTCTGTTTCAGGTTCCTCTGACTCAAAATTGCCGGGTGCAGTTTGTGGTTTTTCTGACGAAGAATCCATGTATATTGACGGCACTCAGCAAAAGCGATGGAAAAATCATTGGACTCTGATTTGTACCCCTGGCTGCGCCAGCATTATAAGAATCTGCGCCATGTTCAGCAGGGCGGGCGTTTGCCTCATGCCTTGTTATTCGTTGGTCCGCCGGGTATCGGTAAGTATGAGCTGGGGTGCCACCTTGCCTTGTCAGTGCTGGTAAGTCATTCATCCGGTACCAGTGAAAGCAGGGCACTTGAGTTGTTCACTGCCGGAACACATCCCGATTACACGGAACTCCGGCCTCTCGAAGGCAAGACCCTGATTTCTGTCGAGCAGGTCCGCGATCTGATTGCCCGGTTATCCCTGACCGCGCAGCTTTCGACCTATAAGGTGGCTCTGATCAGTCCCGCTGAAGTGATGAATGCTGCTGCTGCCAATGCCTTGCTGAAAACACTGGAGGAGCCGGCCGGCGATGCCATCATTATCCTGATCAGCCATCATATCGGTTTATTGCCGGCGACGGTCAGAAGCCGCTGCCAGCGCACGGTGCTGGGACTGCCTTCGCGCGAGGTGGCCCTGGACTGGCTTCGGCAGGACCTTGCAGGTGATGCTGAACGGTATCTTGAGCTGGCAAACGGTTCGCCTGTTACTGCCAGAGAGCTGTACGATTGCGGTATGGCCGCCCGGCAGGATGAGGTATTGAAAGACCTTGCCTTGCTTTATCAGGGCAGGTTATCGGTTTATTCTGTGGCGCAACGCTGGAAAGATTTGGAGCTGAACCTGTGTATTGTATGGCTCAGACAGCTTGTGGGTGCCCTCATTCGCTACTTGATGAACAGTGATTCTACTTCCACTATTCAGTCTAATTTCCTGAAAAACTTGAAAATATCATCTGGTACAATAGACTTGCCTGGGTTATACAGGTATCTTGACTATTTGAATCAGGCATCTCTTGAGCTGACTGCAAACCTCAATCGCGAGCTATTTATGGAACAAATTCTATCCCGCTGGCAGGCACTGGCATCAATGAGTAAAACCACAGGGCCATAAACCATGTCAACCGGACTGCAAAGTTTATTATCGTTGTCTATCAAGGACAAAGCGGCGCTGTATGCCGCCTACATGCCTTTCATAAAAAATGGTGGTCTGTTTATTCCGACCAAAAAATCTTCATACAAGCTGGGTGATGAGGTGTTCATGCTGGTCACCCTGATGGATTCCAAAGAAAAAACCCCGGTTGCCGGCAAAATAGTCTGGGTAACGCCAGAGGGTGCCCAGGGTAGTCGGCAGGTGGGAATAGGCGTTCAGTTTGGTGATCAGGATAAGGGGGTCACCAAAAACAAGATCGAAGGCTTTCTGGCCGGAGCCCTTGAATCAGATCGCTCAACCCACACGATGTAGCCTTGTTGCTCTTTTGAGTCGTTTTATATGGAAAATCCGCAACAGATGACGTCACGTCGTCCTTATCTTGTTCGGGCGTTTTATGACTGGATTACGGATAATGCGATGACTCCCCTGATTGCGGTTGATGCCGGGTTTGAAGGTGTTGAGGTGCCGCGTGAGTGTGTGGTGGATGGGGAAATTGTCCTGAATCTTTCACCTTCAGCGGTTCGTAATCTGGATATCGGGTCGGAGTGCATTACCTTCGATGCCAGATTTTCTGGCAGGGCACAGTCTGTGCTGGTTCCGGTTGAGGCGGTTTATGCGATTTATGCGCAGGAAAACGGTGAGGGCGGGGTGTTTTCTCCGCCTCGCCGTCATGATGGCGCTGAGCCGGATGATGCTGACAGAACGCCGGAGCCGGCATCCGGCAGGCCCGCCCTGAAGATTGTCCGGTAGGCATGATTCGATAGTGGGTTAGGCAGGTGCCGGTTTTCCCTGCTGTTTTTAATCCGACACAGTCCGGTTTCTAGCTTTCCGGAGTAATATATTCAAACAGGCGTATGACTTTTTCCACGCCGCTGATCACTCGGGTTTTTTCAGTCGCTGTGTCGGCTTCTGCTTTTGTTACCAGCCCCATCAGATAGACGGTGCCTGCTTCTGTGACCGTTTTTATGCGGGTAGCGTCAAAGCCGGGCACCTTGATGTTCAGTAGCGCGGCCTTTACTTTTGTCGTGGTGTAGGTGTCCCGGCTGCGTTCGAGCAGGGTGGAAGGGGGGCCAATGACCAGTTCATTGAAAATCTGTCGGTTGCCAGCGACCCGTGTTGTGATGGCATTCGCACGCACTTTCAGGTCTTCACTGGCGACCTCGCCGCTCAGTAATATGGTGTTGTTATAGACGGTGACATTGATATGGCTGGCTTCTTTGAGTTCACTGTCTTTGTACAGGGACTGGCTGATATTCCAGGATAGCACCTGATCGTCAATGACCGTGCCGACACTTCTTCGATCATGGATGGCGGCGGCACCTGTGGCTACTCCACCGAGAACAATCCCGCCGGCACAGCTCGATAGCAGTGATGCCAGACAGAGTATCAGGGACGCCCTGAGCAGGTTTGTGCCGGATCTGTCAAGGCGTGTAAGGCAAACATTTGTTTTTTGCTTTCTTTCCGCGTTCGGTTGCAGTAACTGTTTGATTTTCTTTGTGTATTTCTGCATCCCGGCAGTTCCTGATTTAATCGGCATTGCTGCCGTGGGTATAAATTCTGTATTCATCGTGTTGTTTCCTGTAAGTCGAGGCCCAGCAGTGTGCGGTCAATCAGGTCGCACAGGCAGTGGATGATCAGTAAATGTATTTCCTGGATGCGTGCGGTTGTTGAACCGGGTGCCCTTAGCTCCAGATCATTATCGGACAAATTGAAGGTGATGTCGCCTCCTTCTTTGCCGGTCAGTGCAATGATGCCGATTCCTCTGTCCTGTGCCGTTTTGATGGCACTGACGACATTCACCGAGCTGCCGCTGGTGGATATGGCGAGCAGGATGTCACCTCTGTGTCCCAGTCCTTTGATTTGCCTGGCAAAAATTTCATTGTATGAATAGTCATTTGCTATGGAAGTCAGTGTCGAGGTATCGGTCGTCAGGGCAATGGCGGGAAGGGATGGGCGTTCCAGCTCAAACCGGTTCAGCATTTCTGATGAGAAGTGCTGGGCATCGGCAGCCGAACCACCATTACCACAGCTCATCACTTTGTTTCCCTGTGTCAGGCATTCGGCGATCATGGCAGCGGCTCTGGCAATGTTGTCCGGCAGTATTTGCATGGCCGCAAGTTTGGTATCGATACTGTCCTGAAATGTTTGCATGGCATGTGCGGACATGTTTTTCAGTTTGTCCGATTTTTGGGATGTATCTGGTTTTGAATCTGCCATAGAGAGTCAGGCGAATTAATGACAATAAGGATGAATGATAAAGGCATTTTTGTGCCAGTCAATTTCCGGATCACCAAGGTCGCCGTGTATGGCGATGATGTCAAAACGACATGGGTGTTTCGTATAGCGCGGATTCTGCATGAGGTAGTAGCTGGCCGTTTTGGCCAGTTTGTTGCGCTTGGATGATGTCACTGTCTCGGCGGCGTTGCCGAAAAGCGAGTGCTTCCGGTATCTTACTTCAATGAAGCACAGGGTCCCTTTTTCCAGGGCGATAATATCGATTTCTCCATAACGGCTGTAAAAGTTTTTTGCCTTAATGGTCGTTTTGCTGCTCAGCCAGTCGCAGGCAATGACTTCGGCCTGATTGCCAATTAATTTTGTCATTCTGGTTTTCCGGCTTCATCCCATGTGATTGGAATGCCATCGCGAAATACGGCCCAGTGTGATTCACGTTCGACAATGCCAGCGTCGCTGAGTGATAGTCTGCCGGTTTCGCCATTGATCTGTTCTCCGGTATGTCTGGTCAGCCATTCGATCTGGGGCAGAAGCCTGAATGTATCCGCGCCCAGCGCATAGAAGCGTGGGTATTGTTCAGTCATATCAGCCGGCCAGTTGTCTCGCAGAATTTTTCTGAGTGAACCCGGGGCAGGCTTGTCATTCAGTATCCAGGGCATGTCGGTGAAATGTATGCCATCCAGATCTTTATCGCGCACAGCATCGGGTCGGGCGGTATAGATGTGGGAGGTCGCATAGATGGGAATGTGGTCGGCATAGTAAAATTTCAGTTGGGATTTTATCTGTCTGGCTTCCTGCGGGGATGCGGCCATGAAAATCAGTTCAATGTCGCGGCGCAGGCTCGGTGCAAATTTAATGTCCTGACTCAGTAGCTGTTGCAGCCGTTGATGTCTGATGCTGCTTTTGTTCAGATTGAGTGCCTGTTGTATGCCGCGCGAATGATCGGGGGTTTCGCGTGGGTAACGGTATTCCGTAACAATGGTTCCTCCCGGTTTTTGATAGGCGGCCGCAAAGGCTTCATAAAGGCGGTTTCCCCAGGCATTGGCCGGCACTATTACCATGGCATGGCGGCGACCATCAAGGTACGCCTGACTCGCTGCCTGGATGGCTTCCGATTCCGGGGCCAATGTAAATTGGTAGATTTTATGGTCCGCGCCGGATTCTGGTATGTGTTGCGGGAGTTGATTCAGGACAAGCAGCGGCGTGAGGGCGGTCTCTGTGGCATCCTGTTGGCTCCGGGGAGGGGCGATGGACTCGATCGCCGATGGGTCTGGTTTGCTGGCTTCTTCTGGTGTCAGGGATTCAGCCGGTTCGACTGCCGGCAGGCCGGGTTGGTCGCTTTGCTCCTGCATTCTGTCAGCGGCGATCATCGCCACTGCGGCGACGGCGGCTTTGTCCAGCGGGCCGACTATGAAGTCAGCATCGCTTGCGCTGGCCTGTTGAAATAATAGCGTCGCAAGTTCGGGATTGCCGCCGGTATCATAGATATCGATGACGGTGTTGATGGCAAATTGTTGCCTGACCTCCAGATAGTTGGCCAGAAATCCGTCTCGAATGGCCTGACCGATGTTCTGTAGCTTGCCCGATAGCGGTAGCAGTAGTGCTATGTGTTGCGGGTGGTTGCTGACGGCAATTTGTCGTTGCCTGATAGTCTCGATTATATAACGATGGGCGGGGTGGTCGGGGTGTCGCTGTGACCATTGATCAATTGACCGGTTCAGCAGGACAGGATTGTGCTGGCTCTGCCTGTTCAGATAGGCAAGCTCCAGCCAGCCGCTGAATGTGTCTGCAATCTCGGATATGTGACCGCTGATTGTGTCCGGCGTCAACCGCATGAGGCTGCGCCATAGTCGCTGGTCATTTTGTTGTTGACGGGCTGTCTCGTGATCAGCATACAGTTTGTCCAGCTCTATGCGCAGTTGTGCCCCTTTAATGGCAAGGCCGCCCTGGGTCAGCGCATCTGCCTTTAACTCCATGAGTTGTATTTCTTCTTCTGTCGTTGCCAGCAGGCGGATGCTGTCGATATTGGCCCGGACATCGTCTGGACGGCCCTGGGCAAGCAGTAGTTTTTGCTTGAGTATCTCAATACGAACCTGATAGGTACCTGTCGGATATTGCCGTTGGAGTGTTGCAATGCGTTTTCCGGTGGTTGCGGGTGCTTCGTGATCAATGGATAGTTGTACAGCTTTTTGCCGCAACCTGAATCCTTGGTCTGCCGGCTTTTTTGGGGCTATTTCGAGGAGTCGTTTGATGGCGATCAGCGGGGGTAATCCTTCGATCAGCTGGTCGATCGTATCCGGGCCGGTTGTTGCGGGGGCCGGTGTGATTCTGTCTTCCACTTCGGCTTTGGGGGTGGCCTGTTGGCAGGCAGGCAGTATGCCTATGCACAGGATAAGGAGAGACAGTGTGACCGGGTGGCGGAGGTGTACAGGTGGTCGGTAAAGATTGCTGCCTGTCAGTCGGGAAAACATTTAGTATGCACCTCATGGAAACGGGTTGTCTTTTCGTGGTTGCAACGCCTATCGGCAATCTCGCCGATATTACTCAGCGGGCGATTGAAACGCTCAGGAAAGTTGACCTGATTGCTGCAGAAGATACACGACACAGCCGTAAATTGCTCGCTTGTCTGGCGATAAATGCCCGGTTGGTTTCGCTGCATGACCACAACGAGCGTAGCCGGGCAAAAACCCTGATTGAGCAGATGCAGCACGGGGCGCTGGTTGCGCTGGTCAGTGATGCGGGTACGCCGACCATCAGTGATCCCGGCTATTATCTGGTGCGCACGGCACAGGATGCCGGTATTCCAGTGTCTCCTGTGCCCGGGGCGAGTGCCGTTGTGGCGGCGTTGAGCGCCTCCGGTCTGCCGGTGAACCGGTTTTACTTTCATGGCTTTTTGCCGGACAGGGCGGCTGCCCGAAGGGAAGCCCTGCAGCATTTGGCGGATATTCGGGGAACACTGGTCTTTTATGAGTCGAGCCGGCGCATGATTGCCTGTTTGCAGGATGTCAGTGATGTTCTGGGTGGTGAACGC
This sequence comes from Gammaproteobacteria bacterium, assembly GCA_022825085.1. Classification (GTDB taxonomy): domain Bacteria; phylum Pseudomonadota; class Gammaproteobacteria; order JAJDYQ01; family JAJDYQ01; genus JAJDYQ01. The sequence continues at coordinate 5,129 of JAJDYQ010000079.1, read as the reverse complement.
GAAATGGCAGTCGCCAGAGAATTGACCAAGGTGCATGAAACGGTATCGCGCAATAGAGTTTCTGCGGTGCTCGATGACTATCTGGCCGGTCGCTCAGAGCTGCGAGGTGAGTTTGTGTTGCTGGTTGCGGGTGCGCAGGAAGTAGATCGCGATGGGGATATGCGGCAGGTGCAGATGTTGTTGGACGAGCTTGGCGATAGCCTGCCGGCAGGTCGGTTGGCTTCGGCAGTCAGCCGGGCTATGAGTGTGCCCAGAAAGCGTGTTTACCGAATGGTGTTGGATATGAAGGGTCGGCAGTGATCGGGTAATGGCTGATTGGCTTCGTGGGTAACCGGCATGTGGTTTTTATGCTCTTGGTATTTGTGGTCATCCCGCTTATAGTGGCCCGCTCAGGGAGTCAGTCAGGCAGTCGCTATATTGATGTATAGAGGAAAGTCCGGACTCCACAGGGCAAGGGTGCCAGTTAACGGCTGGGGGGCGTGAGCCTACGGCAAGTGCCGCAGAAAATAGACCGCCCAAGCAGGTTCGCCTGCCGGTAAGGGTGAAAAGGTGTGGTAAGAGCGCACCGCACGGATGGTAACATTCCGTGGCAGGGTAAACCCCACCCGGAGCAAGACCAAATAGGGGAACACAGTACATGGCCCGTGTCGTTCCCGGGTAGGTCGCTAGAGGCAGTTGGTGACAACTGTCCCAGATGAATGACTGTTCATGACAGAATCCGGCTTATCGGCTGACTCCCTGACTCTTTCGTTGTTGATCCCAGCATTCTGCCCATGGGAGCACGTCATAGGCACTGCCTGCCATCCCATATCTTATTAAAGTGATTTAGTCGATAGTTCTCTTATCCATCTGATTATTAAATATTTTTGCTGTTCTGGCTCGCCAAAAAAGAGCCAACTCTCTGTTATTCAAGGTGTTTTGGTAAAAATAACTTGAAATCTCCATTTTTACGGACTATAGTGTATTTTAGTGGTTAAAAGTGGATATAAATGGGAGTCAGTGAGATAAGTGTTTCGCGGGGTATTTAAATTGAGCCTGGATGCCAAGGGCAGAATGGCGGTGCCGACCCGGTATCGCAGCCTGCTTGTGGACCGCTATGCCGGGAAGGTGGTGATTACGGTTGACCCGGACCATTGCCTGTCGATTTATCCTTTAAAGATTTGGGAGGAAATCGAGCGCAAGCTGGACCATTTGCCTACATTTAATCCCTCAGCCAGAAAGTTGCAGCGAGCTCTGACTGGTCATGCAACGGAGGTGGAGATGGATGCCAATGGTCGTTTGATGGTTCCGGCACCACTGCGTGAGTTTGCTGCTATCGACAGGAAGGCTGTGCTGATGGGGCAGGTGCGTAAGTTTGAGCTCTGGGATGCCGAGCAATATGAGGAGAACCGCAAGGGCTGGCTGAAAGATATAAAAGGTATCGGGGAGCCGGACCTGCCGGATGAGTTTGCGTCCCTGTCTCTTTAATGTCAGCAGAGGAGTATCAGCACGAACCGGTTTTGATTGACGAAGTTATGGATTGTCTGCAGCCACATCATGCGGGTGTGTATGTGGACGGCACGTTTGGGCGTGGTGGTTATGCCCGGCGAATTCTGAGTGCGCTGGGCAACGATGGTCGGGTGATTGCTCTGGATGTGGATCCGGATGCGATTGCCTATGGTGAGCAGGTGTTCGGGAATGATTCCCGCTTGTTTTTAAGGCATGCAAATTACGGCAGGATTGTTGAGGAATTGAAAGGCCTGTCGGTGCCAGACAGGGTGAATGGCATGGTTTTTGACCTGGGTGTTTCGTCGCCTCAGTTTGATGATGCTGCCAGAGGTTTTAGTTTTCGGCGCGATGGGCCATTGGATATGCGTATGAATCCTCATGCGGGACAGAGCGCGGCAGACTGGGTGAATACGGTGGAACCGGCCGAGATGATGCGTGTGATAAGTCGGTTGGGTGAGGAAAAACTGGCAGGCTTGATTACAAGGGCTATTGTCAGGGCAAGGGAACAGGATGCGGTGATGACGACAGGCCAGTTGGCAGACATTGTTTGTCAGGCTTTTCCTGAAAGGGAGAGGCGTAAACGCAGGATTCATCCTGCAACGAAGGTGTTTCAGGCGATTCGCATGCGGATCAATGATGAGCTGGGGCAGCTTGAGCAGGCTTTGAGTACCGTACCAGAGGTATTGATGGCTGGAGGTGTGTTGGTTGTGGTTTCTTTTCATTCGCTGGAGGATCGTATGGTTAAGCATTTTTTTCGTGACCTCGTTGAAGATGATAAGGCACCGGTTGGGTTGCCTTTGCGAGACAGTCAGTTGAGCCGGAATTATGAGTATGTGGCGAAGCTGATAAGGCCATCTGATGAGGAGGTGGAAAAAAATGCACGGGCACGCAGTGCTCGATTGAGAGCCATAAGAAAGATTTGATGAAAGCCTGGGTGATTATTTTACTGATTGGCTTGAACACCGTGTCCGCGCTCGGTGTGGTCAATAATCAATATCGCAAGCGTCTGGCCGTTATAGAGATGCGCCATCTGTCAGAGATTCGCGATGTGATCATTGATAAGCGATCACAGTTGTTGGTGGAGTATGCAGCGTGGAGTGCAAATGCGCGCATTGAACGTCTGGCCATTGAGCATCTGAATATGAGATATGGGTATGACAATTATCTGTATTTGGGAATATAGGTGATGAGCAGCCTGAAGAGACAGAATGTCCGGCACATCGTTGTTGTGCTGCTTATGTTGTTGGCGGCATTCAGTGTGTCGGCCAGGGTCGCTTATGTGCATATTGAGAAAAGCGAATTCCTGAAGCAGGAGGGTGAGCGGCATTACAAGCGCAATATACCTTTGTATGCGTATCGTGGAGATATCCTGGATAGAAATGGTTATGAGCTTGCAGTAAGTGCGCCGGCTGTCTCTATCTGGGCTGATCCAGATGATGTGTCGGACCGTCTCGGTGAGTTGAAGGTGCTTAATGAGCGTCTGGATGTTGATTTGTATGGCTTGAAGAGAAAAGCGGAAAAATCTTCAAACCGTTCTTTTATGTATATCAAACGTCAGATAAGTCCTGAAGTGGCAGAGTATGTAAAGCAGTCCAGTATTGATTTCGTTAGTGTGATCGGTGAGCGCAAACGTGTGTATCCAGAGGGACATATGTTCAGTCAGATTGTTGGTGTGACAGATATTGATGGTCAGGGAGTGGAGGGTGCTGAGTTATCTTTTAATCAGTATCTAAATGGTGAAAATGGCATACAAAGCGTTATTCGGGATCGGCTGGGTCGTAGCTTTGAGGTCATTAAAACACTTCGTGAAAGGCATGATGGTGAAAATGTTGTTTTGAGCCTTGATCGAAATATCCAGTATATCGCTTTCAGTGAGTTGCGCCGGGCACTACAGCTTTATGAAGCCTCTTCCGGGATGTTGGTCATTCTTGATGTCAATTCCGGAAAAGTATTGTCGATGGCGAATTATCCTGCTTATAACCCGAATGAGCGTAGTCAGTTGAACTCCTTTGCGATTCGCAATCGCATTATCACCGATGTTTTTGAACCTGGCTCTGCGATCAAACCGTTTATTGTGGCTGCCGCACTGGAGTCAGGGATGATTTCTGAGGATCAGGTGTTTGATGTATCGCCAGGCTATATCAGGATAGCCGGCAAGAAAATCAAGGATAGTCGTGATTATAAACAGATTGATGTGGCCGGTATATTGGGGAAGTCGAGTAATGTTGGTGTGGTGAAGATTGCATCAATGATTGATGATGATTTTCTGGCCAAAAAATTACGTAGCTATGGATTATTTTCATCTTCCGGTATTGAGCTTCCTGGAGAATCTTCGGGGCTGTTCCTGGCCAGATCAGACTGGAATAAGACTTATAAATATTTCCTTTCATTTGGTTATGGCGCGGCTGTCAGCGCTTTGCAGTTGGCATCTGGTTATGCCGTGCTGGCTAATAATGGTATCCGTAAAGATATCAGCGTGCTTGAAGATGATGCGGGTTCACCAGGAGTTCAAGTGATGGATCCTGTGGTGGCTGGAAAAATTGTTGCGATGTTGCAGAAAGTGGTTGATGTGGATGGTACGGGCAGGCGTGCGGCTTTAACTGCATATAGTGTTGCAGGTAAAACAGGAACGGCGAAGAAATTACAGAATGGCAGTTATTCCGGTGATGAGTATATAGCGGTTTTTTGTGGTATGGCACCCGCTTCTAAACCCGAAATCGTTATTGCTGTAATCATTGATGGTACGAAGAAAGATGGTTTTTACGGAGGGCAGTTTGCGGCTCCGATTTTTTCAAATGTGGCTTCCAGGGTGCTGAGATATCTCGATGTTAAGCCAGACAGATTGCCACCTTCTCTGGTGATGATGCAGTGATGTCCGTATGTGTTGAATCGGTTGTTGACGACTTGCTAAGTAAGGCAAGACAGTTTGCAGAGCACTCTGATTTGATAGGCATGTGCGAGCACACCGATGATGTGATGGCTGGAGATATTTTTGTCGCAGTAGATAAAGGGGTTGATTTTGCTCACGAGGCCCTGGACAGGGGAGCTGCTCTGGTTGTTTATGATGCTTGCAATTGTCTCATGGATTCCGTTTCACATGAGAGAATCATCGGGGTAGAGAATTTTCATGGCGTGATCAGGCTTCTTGTGCGGCGAGTTTATGGTTGCGCAGTTGATAGTGTGTCACTGATCGGAATTACAGGAACAAATGGTAAAACCAGTACGGCAGGTTTTATATGTGAGCTGCTCAATACACTTGACCGCAAGACAGGTTATATTGGTACCCTGGGTTTTGGTGTGATTGGTCTGTCTATCGTTAAAAGCAGAAATACGACTCCGGATATGGTGACATTATATCGTTACATTGACATATTATACAGGCAGGGCTGTGAGTTCATAGCAATAGAAGTCAGCTCACATGGCATAGCTCTCGGTCGTATTCATGGCCTGTCTTTTTTTATGGGAGTGTTCACAAACCTGTCTCGCGATCATCTTGATTTTCATAAGTCCATGAAGAACTATGCAATGGTCAAGCATTCGTTCTTTATCGACTATAAAATAGGCTGCCTGGTTGTAAATCTTGATGATAGTACTGGTAGGCAGATAGCGAAGGAGTGGGGTGGCGATAAGCCGATTCTGGG
>JAJDYQ010000057.1 GCA_022825085.1 Gammaproteobacteria bacterium | reverse complement strand
AGATGATGGGGCGCGGCCAGGGATGACGGGGCGCAGGCAGGGATGACGGGGCGCAGGCAGGGATGACGGGGGCAGCCAGTTCAGGGAGGACGAATGTCAAAGCCCGTCATTCCTGCGAAAGCAGGAACCGTCATTCCTGCGAAAGCAGGAATCCAAAGGAAACGGCCATCCCACGGGAAAAGCAAATAAAAAAATGGAAGCGTCAAATGCACCGGCGGCCAGCGGTCTGGATCGGTTGTTATCGGATTCTCTGATCCATGCGCTGGAAGAAGACTCTTCACACACTGCCGAGGTATCGAGCCGCTGGACACTGAAGGGCGAGTGGGGCTTTGCCCTGCACAACGCCACCGGCATCCCCTATGCCAGCCTGTCGGCCTCCGATGCCAAACGCGACCTCACCCTCGGCTGGCGCCTGCTGTCGAGTCCGGCCGGCCTGCAATCAGAACTCGATATCAAGGCCATGCGCCGCCAGCAGAATAACAATGAGCAAAATCATGGCATCGGTGCTGAATTGAAACTATACTGGTAATGTCCATTGTTCAGCCGGCTCATCTGTTGGCCGGCTATGACGGGGCCGGAACCTCCCGTACAACGCTGTACTTCCGGCCCCGTTTTTTTTGACACTTAGACGCTTTTCCACGACAAAGCCCGTACCCCAATGATAAGCCGGGCACCTCATCCCGACTGCATGGCGTGAGTCAGCTTGTGCAGGGATGGCAACACGGTATCAGGTTATGCTATAGTCCCCGACCGGTTCTGATAGGTGTGCCGGCGGCGGTTCGGGTTTGCCGCTGCCCGCTGTAACCGGTTCCTTATGTCATCCCGGACAGCATCGGGATATCAGTTCCCCCAACACAAATTGTTCGCGCAGGAAAATATGTAATGGATGGTTGTGTCGCACGATCTACGGCCCCTGATTCGTCAGTCTCCATCGTGGTGCCGACATATCGGGAAGCGTCCAATATCACGATGCTTGCCGAGCGCATAGGCAGCGTATTAGATGGTGCAGGCATTAAGTGGGAGCTGGTGCTTGCTGATGATAATTCGGATGATGGCACCGATATGCTTGTTGCCGATCTGGCACATCGGCTACCCATTCGCGTGGAAGTACGGTGTGAATCGCCTCGTGATCTTTCGCGCTCGGTGTTGTTCGGAATCGAATGTGCCCGATTTGACCGGGTGGTGGTGATGGATGCTGATCTGTCACATCCACCTGAGCGCATTGTCGATCTGCTGCATGCGCTTGAGGAAGGATATGACATGGTGCTCGGCAGCCGCTATGTGCCGGGCGGGTTCTTTGACCGTGGATGGAGCTTGTGGCGATTCACGAATTCGCATGTGGCAAGATCACTGGCACGTCCGCTCACAGATTGTGCCGATCCCATGTCGGGTTTTTTTGCAATGAATCGCGGTATGCTGCCCGATCCAGATACATTGCAGCCTGTCGGCTACAAAATTGCTCTGGAACTGATGGTACGTGGAAGACTGCGAATCACCGAGGTGCCTATCGGTTTTCGTGACCGCCATCAGGGCGCGAGCAAGATGGGCCTGCGCCAGCAGATTGAATACCTGCGCCACTTGTATCGCTTGTATGTGTTCCGGTATGACGGCCCGGTGCGGCTTGCATGTTTTGCCATGGTGGGGGCAAGCGGCCTTTTAATTGATGTCGCCTTTTATCTGGCTCTGCAGTGGGCCGGGAGCGAACATCGTGTGGCGCGATTTTGTGCATTCTGGCCGGCTGTCATCTGGAACTGGTCGATCAATCGGCGGGGAGCATTCCGGGATCGTTGTCCGGAAACTCATCTGCATCAGTGGACAAGGTTCGTTATCGGCAGCCTCACAGGTCTTGTGATCAATGTCGGCAGCTATACAGCACTGACAAGCCTTGTCGATGTGTTTGATCGTCACCGGCTGCTCGCCTTCGGATTGGGTGTCGGATTAGGGGGGGTGGTCAACTTCCTGCTTGCCACACTTTATGTTTACCACCGTCATGCGGCACCGACACAGACATCAGGCGGGGCCGGCAACTGATGGGCAGGGTGAAGCGGCGACCGCAGACTGCTACACAAGAGAGGCCAAAGACGGTTCAAAGCCAACTGGCAGGCAGTCCCGCCGAATCTGACCCGCTCCAGACATCTGTCGGCAGCAGACCCGGCGCATTCACTCGCCGCGATATAATCGTCGTCCTCGGCCTCGCGCTGCTTGTTGTGATCAGCTACTGGCCGGCGCTTGCCGGCGGCTTTGTCTGGGATGATGTCACCTTTTCCAGGGAGAAGACCATCCATCAATGGTCAGGCCTGTGGAAGATCTGGTTTGCCCCGTCTGCTATCGGCAATGAGGGCCATTACTGGCCCATTACCTATACTACCTTCTGGCTCGAACACAAGCTGTGGGGGCTGGAACCGCTCGGCTACCATCTGGTCAATGTATTGCTGCATGTGACCAATACTGTGCTGCTGTGGCGGCTGATGCTGCGGTTTTTGGTACCCGGTGCCCTTGCCATCGCGGCGCTGTTCGCTGTCCACCCCCTGCATGTGGAATCAGTAGCATGGATAATCGAGCGCAAGGATCTGCTCTCCGCATTATTTTATCTGAGCGCGGTACTTATGTGGATTCGTTTCACCGAGGCACCGCATCCGGGGCGTTACTGCGCGGCACTGCTGCTGTTTGTGGCCGGCATGCTTTCGAAGTCGATCACCGTCACTCTGCCGGCCGCTCTTCTCATCTGGCACTGGTGGTTATATGGTCGCATAAGCAGATATGATGTGCTTCGGCTGTTGCCTTTTTTTCTGGTCGGGCTTGCTGTCACGGCTGCCGATCTCATGTACTACACCTCGCGCGAGCCGCTCGCATTGGGCTATTCGTTCGCGGAGCGAATATTAATCGCGGCACATGCATTATGGTTTTATGTGGGCAAGCTGTTGTGGCCGACCGATCTGATGGTGATTTATCCATTATGGAAAATACAGGCCGGCAACCTGCTTGGCTGGTTGTATGTCGCTGCCGCTGTGGGACTGACAGCCGCACTGTGGTTTCTGCGCCAATATCTGGGCCGCGGGCCACTGGCCAGCGTCCTGTTCTTTGTGGTCACTCTCTCACCGGTGCTGGGTTTCATTGATTATGGCTATATGAAGTTTTCGTTTGTGGCCGACCGCTTTCAATATCTGGCCGGCATTGGCCTCATGGCGCTGCTGGTCGGCAGTGCGACTCTCGGCGCAAGCCGCCTGCCTGATATGCTGCGGCATATAGTCACCGGCATGTTTGTGTCTGTACTGGTCGTGCTGGCCGCCCTGAGCTGGCAGCAGTCAAAAATTTATCGTGACGAAGTGACATTTTTCAGCCATATCGCAGCACATAATCCGGCAGCCCATGATGTGTATATCAACCTCGGCAACTCGCTGTTCAGAGCAGGCCGGACCGAGGAGGCCCATGCAGCAAGCCTCGCTGCAGTGGAATATGGGCCGGGTTCGGACAAGGCACATACCAATCTTGGTTACGCTCTTCTGTCTATGGAGCGCCTCGATAAGGCGCAGGTGCATCTGTCGCGGGCACTTGAGCTGAATCCGCGCAACATGTTCGCCCGGCAGAATATGGCCCAACTGAGACGCCAACAGGGACGCCATGAGGAGGCTGTTGAACAATTCAGCAAAATACTGGAAAAAAATCCGTCCAATGCGCGTGTCCATGCAGGTCTTGGATTGTCACTCCATGATCTGGGGCGCCATGAAGAGGCTATCGCGTCGATGGAAAGGGCACTTGAGCTTGAACCGCAGTCAGATAACACTCCTGCTCTGCATGCGTTTATCGGTCGCGCATTACAGGCGCTTGGTCAGCTTGAGGAAGCAGAGCAACAGCTTCTGCACGCTATGCAACTGTTGCCGGACGATGCGAAATTACTGATTGATCTATCAAGCCTTCGCACCGAACAGCAGCGCTTTGACGAAGCCGATGAGTACCTGCGGCAGGCACTCGCGATAGCACCGGCGGATACTGACATTCTTCAGTACATGGCCGGCAGGCTCAATAATCAGGGGCACCACGAACAAGCCATTGAGTCGTATCGTGCGGTACTTGCCATTGACCCCGAATTTGCCATGGCCTATGCCGGCATGGGCCATGCCCTGTATAAGCTGGAGCGTTACGAGGAGGCTATCGAGTCGTTTGATCGTTCACTGCAACTGCACTCTCTCCCTCCTACCGCAACAGCCCGCCTGATATTGATGGGCAAGGCATCGGAAAAGCTCGGCCGAGCCGGAATGGCAGTAAAGCATTATGAACATGCGGTTGAAATTGATCCGAAAAATGCCGAGGCACTCGACCATCTTGCCATGACGCGCTTTACGGGGAAACGGTACGACGAGGCTCTTGCCCTGTATCAGGCCATGCTTGAAATCCGACCTGAAAGTCCTCAGATTTACTCAAATCTGGGAGCGACGCTGGTCTATCTCGACCGACCGGAGGAAGCATTGGCAAGCTTCGAGAAAGCATTGGCCCTTGACCCGGAGTTTGAAACCGCACGTAAAAGCATCCAACGGTTACGTCGGAGCCTGGATCGGAAGTCTGCCGAGTAACCGTGCGCATCACCCGGGGGCTTGTACAGAATAGTGCACCGCTGTAAAAAAACGGTAAAACGATAAAGAGTGAATGTTTATTTTATTGTAATTGCAGAAAATCAGTTCACAATAGTCAGGTCAATCGCAACAGCAGATTCAGGTGCCGAGTGGATACTCTCTCTCATTATAAGCAATTTTCCAGCAATACTCCCTTGTATGGTGCCAATGGTGAATACATTGAGGCACTTTATGAGGATTATCTTCGTAATCCTGATTCCGTGCCCGATATCTGGCATGAGTATTTTTCCGGGCTGCCCCGCAACCACGATGCCGAGGTGCCGCATTCCCCAATACGCGAAAACTTCAGGGGGCTTTCTTCGCTGGTCAGACCACGTGGGTTGGCCGACAGCTATTGCTCCTTTCAAGCGGAGAAGCAGGCTTCGGTATTGCGCTATATCAATGCACATCGGGTCAGGGGGCATCAACATGCCAATATTGATCCGTTAAGACTGCGTGACCGGGAGGATGTCCCCGACCTGGACCCTGCTTTCCATGGATTAACCCCGGCGGATTATTCGCAGAAGTTTAATACCGGTTCACTGGTGGCCCCCAGTGAGCTGACGTTAAACGAAATACACAGCATTGTGCGTAAGGCTTATACGGACACCATCGGGTCCGAATATATGCACATCACCAGTACGAATGAGAAAAGATGGATACAGCAGCGGCTTGAAGGAAGCATGGCAACGCTGGATGCCAGCAATGAGGATAAATACTGGTTACTGCGCATGCTGACCGCGGCTGAGGGCATTGAGCAGTATCTGCATCGTAAATATGTAGGGCAGAAAAGATTTTCCCTTGAAGGCGGGGAGGGCCTTATCCCGTTGCTGGATGATCTGATTCAGAAGAGCGGCGAGTATGGAGTTAAAGAGGTTGTTATCGGTATGGCACATCGTGGCCGCCTGAATGTGCTGATCAATATCCTGGGCAAGAATCCGGGCAGGCTGTTTTCGGAGTTTGAGGGTAAGCATGTCAATCAGCGTACCGGTTCCGGTGACGTTAAATATCATCAGGGATTTTCGTCAGATATTGATACGCCGGGCGGGGCTCTTCATCTGTCGCTGGGTTTTAATCCCTCGCATCTGGAGATTGTTAATCCCGTCATTGAAGGTTCTGTACGCGCCCGTCAGGTGCGCCGGCATGATACCGAAGGCAATCAGGTGTTACCGGTATTAATACATGGCGATTCGGCATTTTCCGGGCAGGGCGTTGTCATGGAGACATTGAATATGTCACAGGCGCGCGGCTATCATACCGGGGGTACAGTGCATATTGTCATTAATAATCAGATAGGCTTTACCACCAGCAATCCACTGGATACACGCTCCACGCTGTATTGTACCGATGTCGCCAAAATGATTCAGGCACCCATTTTTCATGTCAATGGCGATGACCCTGAAGCCATTATATTTGTTACCCGTCTGGCACTGGATTTCCGCATGGCCTTTAATAAAGATGTGGTCATTGATATGGTCTGCTATCGACGTCACGGACATAATGAGGCAGATGAACCCGCGGTGACCCAACCCATGATGTATGGAAATATCCGCAACCATCCCACAACGCGCAAAATTTATGCTGATCAGCTGATCGCCGAAGGCGTCCTTGCCGAAGATGAGCCGCAAAAGATGGTTGATCTTTATCGGCAGGAGCTGGAGGATGGTAACATCGTGTCCCGGCCGATTATCGATGGCCTGACCAATCAGTATGCTGCGAACTGGCAGCGTTATTTTGGCAATAACTGGGATGTGCCCTATGACCCGTCATTGACGCTCAATAAACTCAAGCAATTGCAATCCGCATTGCTGAGCTTCCCCGATGACCTGCAACTGCATCCAAGGGTCAAGCGCATCATGGATGACCGCCGTAAAATGGCGGATGGTGAGCTGCCGGTTGATTGGGGGTGCGCAGAGAATCTGGCTTATGCGTCCCTGCTTGATGCCGGTTTTCTGGTCAGATTGTCTGGCCAGGACTGTGGTCGGGGCACGTTTTTTCATCGTCATGCGGTCATCCATAATCAGGCTGACCATTCAAGCTGGATTCCATTACAGCATATACATGAACACAGTGGACAGGAGCAGGGGCAGTTCATTGCTATTGACTCACTGCTGTCGGAAGAGGCCGTACTGGGATTCGAATACGGTTACGCAGCCTCAGAACCGCAGGGTTTGACTGTCTGGGAAGCCCAGTTTGGTGACTTCGCCAATGGTGCCCAGGTGGTCATTGATCAGTTTATCAGCGCGGCAGAAGTGAAGTGGAACTTATTGTGTGGTCTGGTTTTGTTGCTGCCCCATGGTTATGAGGGACAGGGGCCTGAGCATTCATCGGCACGGTTAGAGCGGTATCTGCATCTTTGCGCCGAGCATAATATGCAGGTCTGCATGCCTACCACTCCAGCGCAGATTTATCATTTGTTGCGGCGCCAGATATTGCGGGATTACCGTAAGCCACTGATTGTGATGACACCAAAGTCCCTGCTGAGGCATAAAAGTGCCGTCTCGACACTCGCAGAGTTGAGTGCTGGCAAATTTCAAAATGTCATCGACGATAATGATGTGCACAATGCTGACAGGATAACGCGCCTGATTCTGTGCGCGGGAAAAATCTACTATGATTTGCTGGACGCAAAGAAAGAAGATAAAATGGACCATGTCGCTATTGTGCGTCTGGAACAGTTATATCCGTTTCCCCATGCTGACTTTATCCGTATGTTCGACCACTACAAGAACGTTACCGAGGTAGTCTGGTGTCAGGAAGAGCCACAGAATCAGGGTGCCTGGTATCAGGTACAGCATCGATTCAGAAAATATCTGGGCGATAATCAGCGACTACATTATGTCGGCAGGGAAGCAT
>JAJDYQ010000027.1 GCA_022825085.1 Gammaproteobacteria bacterium | reverse complement strand
TCGTTATGAAATATATACTATCTAGTGTTTCCGAAGCTGTTGAACTTGCGAACACTTATGCCGATACAGTATTGTTTTCTCCTGCCTGTGCCAGTTTTGATCAGTATCGCGATTTCAGTGAGAGAGGAGATGACTTTAAGTATCACGTGAGGAGGGTCGTTGTATGTTGATTAGTGAGATAAACCAACTGCTTATCCGTATTTTGATTGCCAGTCTGACTATGCTTGGCTTGGGCCTTGTTATGGTTTCCTCCGCATCTATGGCTTTGTCAGATTATAGTTATGGCAGCATGTATCATCATACGGCCGCCCACTTCATGAAAATTATTCTTGGTATTGGTGCTGCGATAGTCGCTTATATATTTGGAGTTCGCTGGCTTCAAAAACTCTCGCCTTCATTAATGATGATAGGTTTTTTTTTCAGCCTGTTGATTTTTATGCCAAGCCTTTCAGTTGATGTTAATGGAGCCGTTAGATGGTTAAAGATCGGGCCTCTGGTATTTCAGCCTTATGATCTTTTCAAAATGGGTTACATCCTGTTTTTGGCACATGCACTCGAAAGATATCAAAAGGCTGGTGAGGCCAGTGAACTCAGAATATCGATCGCTGTGTTGTTCATTGTGAGTGTGTTGCTCATCCTTCAACCTGATTTCGGTTCATTTTCACTGTTGATGAGTGTCATGCTTCTGGTTTTTTTTCTTATAAAAGGGATAAATAGAGAGCTATTTTTCATTGTGAGTTCTCTGTTCGTAGCTTTCGTTTGGTTAATTATTTCTGCTCCATACCGTATGAAGCGGATAGAGACATTTTTTAATCCATGGTCGGACCGTTATGGTTCCGGCTTTCAATTGATTCAGGCAATGGTTGCTGAAGGCAGTGGGGGTATAAGTGGTGTTGGGTTAGGTCAAAGTGTTCAGAAAATGCTGTATTTACCTGAAGCGCATACTGATTTTCCTCTGAGTATATTTGCTGAGGAGACCGGATTGATCGGGGTTCTTTTTGTGCTCGGATTGATTACTTACCTTTGTCTCCAGTTGACTCGACTGTCGTTTAAACTTAGGCAGCATGAAATATTATTTGAATGTTATCTTGTTTTTTTGATAGCTGCTTTTATTTTCATTCAGTCCTTCTTCAATATTGGAGTGAATTATGGGCTGCTGCCAACAAATGGTATTACATTGCCGTTAATGGGATATGGTGGAACCAGTGTAGTAAGCCATATTGCAATGATCGGCATGGTCATGTCGATTGGTCGTGACCTTAAATATAAGAAGCCTATACATTCTATGGAGATGGCTGTTCGCGATACCAGCGTTGTGCCGATAAAGCCATGAAGCATATCCGTAAAATACATTTTGTGGGCATAGGTGGTATCGGTATGTGTGGCATAGCAGAGGTTATGCTGAATCAGGGATATGAGGTATCGGGTTCAGATATAGCGGTGAATGATAATGTGCAACGCTTACAGCACCTCGGTGCACATGTTTATATTGGTCATTCTGCTGATAACATTAAGGGTGCTGATGTTCTTGTGATATCAAGTGCCATTCATCAGGATAATCCAGAGCTTATCGAAGCCGCTTCTCGCCACATCCCGGTTGTGCCAAGGGCCGAGATGCTTTCTGAATTGATGAGAACAAAATATGGTATTGCTGTATCGGGCACACATGGCAAAACAACCACAACCAGTATGATAGCCAGTATGCTGGATGAAGCAGACCTGAGTCCTACTTATGTTATTGGAGGACGATTGCTACATAACGATATGAATGCCAGTCTGGGTAGCAGCGAATATTTTGTAGCAGAAGCAGATGAAAGTGATGGGTCTTTTCTATTGTTTCATCCGGTACTTTCTGTAGTTACTAATATAGACAATGATCATCTTGATTCTTACAAGTATGATATGAATGATTTAATCGAATCTTTCAAAAAATTTATTATTGATATTCCATTCTATGGTTGTGCCATTCTTTGTATGGATGATGAATATACAGCCAACTTATTGCCATATATACATCGTCGAGTAACTACCTATGGCTTCCATGAACAGGCAGCGTTGCGATGTGTTTCGATGAAGCAGGATTTGAATGGTGTAGAGATGCGCATAAAGAGCAAACAGTTCGATCTGGATGATGTTTTCAGGATGCGCCTGTTTGGCCGGCATAATGTTTTGAATGCATTGGCGAGTATTTGTGTCGGTGTGGAAGTGGGACTAACCATGGATCAAATCAAGACGGCACTGGCGAACTTCAGAGGGATAGCACGACGGTTTAACGTATATTCTGCTACTTTGAGAGGTGATCGTTCTGTCTCAATCATAGATGATTATGGACACCACCCTGTAGAAATGCGCAGTGTACTGGAAACGGTATCAGACGTATTTTCGGGGCGACGTATATTATTTATCTTTGAGCCTCATCGCTATAGCCGCACGAAACTATTATTTGATGCTTTTGTAGAATCAATGTTAAGAGCGGACTATCAGTTGGTTTTACCGATCTACGCTGCCGGCGAAAGCGATGCGCTGGGTATATCATCCGCTGCTTTATGTGATTCACTGCGTAGCATGGGAGCACGAAATGCACATTCTGTCGCAGATACTGACGCACTATTTGAGGTGTTGGATCGTGTGGTAGAAGATGGCGATGTCATATTGTTTATGGGTGCCGGCAGTATAGGAAAACTTGTCAGGCAGTATGTGCGCAGGGTGTCCTCATGAGAGATGTTTCAGAATATGGTCATGTCGGCGTTTTCTGTGGTGGAAATTCACATGAGAGGGAAATTTCATTGCAGTCTGGCCAGGCTGTTTATTCTGCCCTTCAATCGAAGGAAATACAGGTCAGTCTGATTGATACAGCGAAGGTCGATATTGATTTTTCGATTTATGATCGTGCATTTATTGTTTTGCATGGGCGCGATGGTGAGGATGGGAAATTTCAGGCAGTCCTGGAGTTTGAGGGGCTTCCATACACCGGTAGTAATGTCGAGTCTTCTTCTTTGTCTATGAATAAATGGCATACAAAATCTGTTTGGCAAAGTGCGGGTATATTGACACCGCCATACCAGATTGTCGGTGCAGGGCTGGAACCTGAGATTCAGAATATGTCCTTCCCTGTTTATGTTAAACCAGTCAGAGAGGGATCGAGCATCGGCATTAGTCGCGTAGAGCGTTTTGATTTACTTCAGCCAGCGATAGAGCAGGCAGGTATCTATGATGATTGCATTATTATAGAGCAGGCAATTGAGGGGGAAGAATATACATATTCTTATATTGCCGGACAGTCCGAGTTTCCATTGATCCGCCTGGAAACTGAAACTGAATTTTATGATTACGAAGCAAAATATCTACGCAATGATACTCGCTATACAGTCGCTCCTGAACTTGATGAAAACAGGCGTCGTTATTATATGGAGCAGGCTAGAGCAGCGTATGCAATATTGGGATTGTCCGGATGGGGGCGTGTTGATTTTATGATCGATAGTCAAGGTAATGTCTGGTTTATTGAAGTGAATAGTGTGCCTGGCATGACAAACCATAGCCTTGTACCGAAAGCAGCAGCAGCAACAGGTCTTGATTTTGCTGACGTGTGTATAGCTATTTTGGAGAGCTCTTATGAATAGAGATATTGTCATTCATATATCTGGATTTTTACTGGTTCTCGGTCTTGTTTTTATTGCGCTCTATCAAGGATTCAAGCCATATGGCGGGAAAAGCTATCAAATAAATATGACAGGCTCTTTTTTATTGGTTAATCAAGAGGATCTATTAAAGCGTATTAATGATTTATCTGCATCTGTAAAAAATAGACAGTTATTTCTGAATCAGATTGAAAAATTGCTGGTTTCGGAACCATATATTGGTTCATCTAATGTCCGATATAACTGGCCGGATGAAATCGTTATCGATATACAGGAGATAGTGCCTAAAGCCCTGATCAGGGGGCATGGATTTTTGGCCTCCAACTGCATGGTGATAAATTATCAGGGCATGAACTTTGAAAATGTTTATTTATTTGAATTGAAGGATATTGGTTTAAATAAATCTACATGTCAGAAAATAATTAAAATTCAACCCTATTTAACGAATGAGATTAAGCTCGTCACTCTATTGAGCAATGGTGACTATCGGCTCGTAATTGATGATGTCCAATATGTTATTTCTGATGATTTTGATAAAATGTTTGCCAGGGTGTGGCGCACTCATCACGGTCTATGGAGAAGAGGTCTTTCTGATCCTTTGATTGTCGATCTTAGATATTCTTCTGGGGGTGCAGTGAGTTTACTGTAATTCTATGAGTATCATGAAGAATAGCGAGCAAATACTGGTTGGTTTGGACATTGGTACCTCAAAAGTGGCTACCATTGCGGGCATTGTGGATGAGCAGGGTGAAATAGAAATTATCGGTGTTGGTATAAGTCAGTGCTCCGGTCTGAAAAAAGGTGTTGTCATTGACATTGAATCCACTGTGCAGTCAATTCAGAGATCAATACAGGAGGCAGAATTGATGGCCGGTTGCCAAATCAGTTCAGTTGTTGTCTGTATTGCGGGCACTCATATCAGTAGCTTGAACTCATCGCATGGCATTGTGGGCATACGTGATAAAGAAGTGTCACAACTTGATATTGATCGGGTCATTGAAGCAGCGGGAGCTGTGGCAATACCGGCTGATCAGCGCATATTACATGTTATACCTCAAGAATATCTGATTGATGCTCATGATGGAATACAGCAGCCTTTGGGAATGTCAGGAGTGAGGCTGGAGGCCAAGGTTCATATTGTAACCTGTGCGGACAGTGCTGTGCAAAACATTACAAAATGTGTAATGAGATGTGGCTTGCAGGTTAATAGTATAGTTCTTGGGCAGCTCGCATCCGGTTATGCCGTACTGTCGAAAGATGAAAAGGAGCTCGGCGTTTGTCTGGTGGATATTGGTGCTGGAACTACAGATATTGCTATCTATACGCAAAACGCTATTCGCCATACTGCCATTATTCCGATTGCTGGAGATCAGGTTACCAATGATATTGCAGTCGCTATTCGGACCTCGACGCAAAGTGCCGAGGAGATAAAGATTCGCTATGGGTGTGCCATGGGACAGATGATTGGCAATGATGAATCGTTTGAGGTGACTTCCGTCAGTGAACGTGGTGCTGTGAAGATGAATCGCCAGACACTGGCAGAAGTAATACAGCCTCGTTATGAGGAGTTATTAAGTCTGGTGATGATGGAGATTCGTCGAAGCGGATACGAAGAATTGATTCCGGCGGGGGTGGTGCTCACGGGGGGGGCTTCTCGCATGGAAGGTGTTGTCGAGCTTGCAGAAGAGGTATTTCATGCGCCGGTAAGAATCGGTGTCCCAAAGAATGTTTCAGGCCTGCATGATGTTGTTAGAAACCCGATTTATTCAACGACAGTAGGTCTGGTTCAAGCTGGAATTTCCAGCTATAGCGACTATATGAGTCGCTCAGGCAGTAAGAGGTGGTGGAAGAGGTTGAAGAGCTTGTTCGTAGGCGAACTAACTTGAAAAGGCTTTGATTGAGTTAGGGTGCTTTTAATTGTTAAACAGTTTGGAGATTAGCAATGTTTAAATTAGTAGATTCTTACAGTCAGAATGCGGTAATAAAGGTTATCGGTATTGGTGGTGGGGGAGGTAATGCCGTCCAGCATATGACGATGGCCAATATTGAAGGTGTTGATTTTATCTGTGCCAATACTGACGCACAGGCATTAAAGAGTGTCGAAGCGAAAACTGTTTTGCAGTTAGGCGAAAAGACAACAAAAGGCCTGGGCGCTGGTGCCAATCCTGAAATTGGCATGCAGGCTGCGTTGGATGATGTGGATCGCATCAAAGAGGCTATAGAGGGCAGTGATATGTTATTTATCACGGCCGGAATGGGGGGTGGAACAGGTACGGGTGCGGCACCTGTAGTTGCACAGGCTGCCAAAGAAATGGGCATCTTGACCGTTGCTGTTGTCACCAAGCCTTTTTGTTTTGAAGGCAATAAGCGTATGAGTATCGCCGAGAATGGTATCAGGGCACTGGAGGAGCATGTCGATTCCCTGATTATTATCCCCAACGAAAAGCTTGTGCCCGTTCTTGGCAGAGATACAAGCCTGTTGGACGCTTTCAGAGAAGCTAACAATATTCTTCTCGGTGCCGTTCAGGGGATTGCGGAGCTGATCACCCGTCAGGGCCTGATTAATGTGGATTTTGCTGACGTACGCACTGTCATGTCTGAGATGGGGATGGCAATGATGGGGAGTTCCAGTGCCAGAGGGCAGGACCGCTCCAGGCAGGCTGCGGAATCGGCCGTTTCGAGCCCACTGCTTGAAGATATTGATCTTTCGAATGTGGGAGGCATTCTGGTTAATGTCACTGCGGGCCTTGATTTATCAATTGGTGAATTTGATGAAGTGTGCTCTGCCATAAAGGAATTTGCCTCTGAGAATGCCACAGTGGTCGTCGGCACGGTTATTGAACCTGAAATGGGTGATGAACTGCGAGTTACAGTGGTTGCGACAGGTATTGGAGAAGGCCGGGAAGCTGGTCTAAATGAAAATATCCGACTGATTTCCCGTCAAAATACTGCGTCAGAGCCGATATCGGTATCCCCGGCCTCGACCCGAACGGTAGATGACTATGAAACAACAGAGCCGGCTGCGGTTATGAGCAAGGCGGTCGGTACTGATCATGAAGCCCAGGAAAATGATTATGAATACCTCAATATTCCGGCATTCCTTCGCCAACAGGCGGATTAATGTTATACTGGTGTGCAAATTGATTATTTGCTTGTCAGGTTAGGGGGTTCCGCTTTGGATATGGTGGAGAAATGCTTTATAATTATGCTCGCATGGGCAGGCAAGATAATGAAGAAAGCTGAAAATACTACATAGCTTATTGATTAATAAGAAGTTTATTTATGATAAGGCAAAGAACCTTAAAGAATATAATTCGAGCTACCGGGGTCGGTTTGCATACCGGTCAGAAGGTTTATCTGACTCTATGCCCTGCGGCTGTGGATACAGGTATTATCTTCAGGCGAGTTGATGTCGATGGTCATGTCGAGATTAAGGCGGCACCGACGAATGTCGGTGATACCCGTTTGGCCACCACTTTGTGTAAAGATAATGTGCGCATTTCGACGGTAGAGCATCTGCTATCGGCTTTTGCTGGTTTAGGCATAGATAATGCTTATGTTGATCTAAGTGCCTCTGAGGTGCCTATTATGGACGGCAGCGCAGGGCCTTTTGTTTTTTTGATCCAGTCTGCCGGTATTGAGGAGCAGAATGCCCCGAAACGATTTATACGGATCAAGAAAAGAGTTCGTGTTGAACAGGGTGATAAATGGGCGGAGTTTTACCCTTTTAATGGTTTTAAGGTGGGATTTACTATTGATTTTGATCATCCATTGTTTGCTGCAAGTCAGCAGACAGCTGAATTGGACTTCTCGACAACTTCGTTTGTAAAAGAAGTCAGCCGGGCCAGGACTTTTGGTTTTATGAAGGATATTGAGCAGCTGCGCGAAAAACAGTTGGCATTAGGCGGGAGTATAGACAATGCGATTATTCTCGATGATTACCGTATTCTCAATGAAGATGGTCTGCGCTATACCGATGAGTTTGTTAAGCACAAGGTGTTGGACGCCATTGGTGATCTGTATTTGCTCGGTAAAAGCCTTGTTGGAGGATTCAAAGGGTATCGTTCCGGTCATGCGTTAAATAATCTGTTGCTCAGGGAGTTGTTGTATCAGGAGGATGCCTGGGAAGAAATTTATTTTGACGATCAGGAGACGGCACCGGTATCCTATCTGCAGCCGTCCTATGTCGGAGCCGGTTAGTCAGCTGGTTTATAAGTCCAAATAATGGGTTACATCCTATGAATCTACTGATAATAGGCGGGCGTCACGGATTACGATCATATGATCTATCCAGATTGCGCCTTTATCTTGCTCTTCCCGCAATTATTTTTGTGCTCTGTGTGGTTTTTGTGGCGTTGGGTTATCAATGGGGAAAAGTTTCCGTCGATGAAAAGCAGTATGTCGATCAGTGGATTATCTCTTTCGAGCGGGACCGGAAAGACATTCAACATATATCACAGCAGACATCAGATAGCTTGGATGCTCTGGCTATTAGTCTGGGGCAGATGGAGGCTCGCTCCTTAAGACTCGATGCCTTGGGTAGCCGTTTGGCTGAAATGGCCGGGCTTGATGAAGATGAATTTGATTTCGATAGCGAACCGCCTGTTGGTGGGCCGGCTGATCCGATTGTTATATCGAGCCAGTTACCTGGGCTGCTGGAGCGTTTTACTGATTTACAAAGGCAGATAGACGACAGACGGGACAAACTCCAGATGATGGAGTCCATTATGATGGATGTGGAGCTGATGAAGCAGATTTTCCCTGAGGGCAGGCCGATAAATAAAGGTTGGCTATCCTCCAGATATGGTTACCGGATTGACCCTTTTACCGGCAAGCGTAGCTGGCATGCCGGAGTTGATTTTGCGGGGAAGTTTGGCTCTGATATTATTGCCGTTGCCTCCGGGGTTGTTACATATTCCGGGCATAAAGGCAATTTTGGTAAACTGATTGAGATCCGTCACAGTAATGGATATGCAACGCGGTATGCACATAACTCAGAAAATCTCGTCAATGTCGGTGATATTGTAGAGCGGGGTGATGTGGTTGCCAGAATGGGTTCAAGTGGTCGCTCAACAGGGTCCCACGTACACTTTGAAGTCCTCCATGAAGGCAAGACAGTCAACCCGAAAAAGTATATTGAGCGCGTATCCCGGCATTAATCCGGTTTTTTCTGGTAACATCCCAGACTTTTCTATTTTTCTGGTTCGGCCAGTTCTTTAATTACTCTTACCCATGTTGCAATCGGTCAAGAAGCTGTTTGGTTCTCGTAATGATCGACTGATTCGAAGTTACCGCAAGTTAGTTTCTAAGATCAATGCACTGGAAACGGAGGTTCAGTCTCTTGATGATGCCGCTCTGCGGGCAAAAACAACCGAATTCAAGGCCCGTCTTATCGATGGTGAAACTCTCGATGAACTGCTTGTAGAGGCATTTGCCGTTGTGCGTGAGGTATCGGTGCGTGTTTTGTCCATGAGGCATTACGATGTACAGATGATCGGCGGGATCGTTTTGCATCAGGGTAAAATTTCCGAAATGCGTACCGGTGAAGGTAAGACTCTGGTGGCAACGCTACCCGCATATTTGAATGCTCTGTCCGGGCAAGGCGTACATGTTATCACTGTGAACGATTATCTGGCACGTCGTGACTCTGAATGGATGGGGCAAATTTACAGCTTTTTGGGACTGACCACAGGTTTGATTGTCAGCCAGCTTTCCTCGCAGGACCGCAAGACAGCGTATGCTGCCGATATAACCTA
The DNA here is from genome assembly GCA_022825085.1 of Gammaproteobacteria bacterium. Taxonomy (GTDB): domain Bacteria; phylum Pseudomonadota; class Gammaproteobacteria; order JAJDYQ01; family JAJDYQ01; genus JAJDYQ01. Next base: position 3,125 of record JAJDYQ010000027.1, on the reverse strand, counting down.
TGGTACCAATAATGAGTTCGGCTTCGATTATCTTCGCGATAATATGGCTTTTCGATCAAATGATAAAGTACAACGGTTTCTCAGCTATGCGATTGTTGATGAAGTAGATTCCATTTTGATCGATGAGGCGCGTACCCCTCTGATCATTTCAGGGACGGCTGAGGACAGTTCCGTGCTATATCAAAGGGTGAATGCCTTGATGCCATCCCTGAAGATAGAAAAGCAAGAAGGGGATGGCGGGCACTTCAGTCTGGATGAGAAAAACAAGCAGGTCCATTTGACAGAAGTCGGTCATGAAGAAGTTGAAAGAGTTCTGGAGGCTAACGGGCTTATTGAGCATGGTACAAGCCTGTATGATGTAAAAAATATTTCCTTAATGCACCATATTCTGGCATCGCTTCGGGCGCACTATCTGTTTGCCAAGGATGTTGATTACATTGTGCGCGATAACAATGTTGTTATTGTTGATGAGTTTACTGGTCGCACGATGGAGGGGCGACGCTGGTCGGATGGCTTGCATCAGGCGGTAGAAGCAAAAGAAGGCGTTTCGATTCAGCATGAAAATCAGACCTTGGCATCGATTACCTATCAGAATTATTTTCGGCTTTATAGCAAGCTGAGTGGTATGACCGGTACAGCGGATACGGAAGCGCCAGAGTTTTTGCAAATATACGGCCTGGAGGTTGTCATCATACCTACACACAAGCCGATGATAAGAAATGATATGGTTGATTTGGTTTATCTGACCAGCGAAGAAAAATTCGATGCAGTTGTTGAAGATATTCAGGACAAAGTGATCAATAAACAGCCCGTTCTTGTTGGTACGGCATCCATTGAGGTATCCGAACATATTTCACAGCGATTGAAGAAGCACAAAATCAAGCACAAGGTGTTGAATGCTAAACACCATGAAAAGGAGGCGCATATTATTGCCTGTGCTGGAGAACCGGGAGCGGTAACCATTGCAACTAACATGGCAGGTCGTGGTACAGACATTGTGCTGGGAGGGAATTTTCAGGAAGAGATTGATGCGAAAGGTTCTGCAATATCCGGAGCCCAAAAAAACAGAATATATGCTGACTGGAAGATCAGGCATGAGACCGTATTATCTGCTGGTGGTTTGCATATCATTGGTACTGAACGGCATGAGTCCAGACGTGTGGATAATCAGTTACGTGGTCGTGCCGGCCGTCAGGGTGATCCTGGGTCAACACGTTTTTATCTCTCTCTGGAGGACAATTTAATGCGGATTTTTGCCTCTGATAAAGTGGCAGGAATTATGCAAAAGCTGGGTATGCAGGAGGGTGAAGCGATTGAGCATGGCTGGGTGACGAAAGCTATTGCCAATGCACAGAAAAAGGTTGAGGCACATAATTTTGATATTCGTAAAAACCTGCTTGAATATGATGATGTTGCGAATGATCAACGTAAGGTTATATATGAGCAGAGAAACGAACTGATGGAGATTGAATCTATCAGTGATACGATAGATACACTTTGGGAAGAGCAGGTTCGCAATGTATGTGCGACACATATACCGTCTGGTAGTCTGGAAGAGCAATGGGATCTGGAAGGTTTAGAACAGGATATTTTTGAAGTCTTTGGCATAAGGATACCGGTAAGAAAAAAGCTTGAACTCGATGATGAGCTCTATGAGGAAACGCTCATAGAAAATATTCTTGATGAAACCGTATCAATGTATCAGAAAAAGCGTCAACAATTGGGAAAGGATTTAATAACAGGTATCGAAAAGGATGTTATGCTTAGTGTTCTCGATTCTAACTGGAAAGATCATCTGGCAGCAATGGATTACTTGCGTCAAGGTATTGGGCTTAGAGGTTATGCACAAAGGAATCCAAAGCAGGAATACAAGAAAGAAGCCTTTAGCATGTTTTCTGACATGCTCAATGCAATCAAACGGGATATAGTTTCAATTTTGGCCAGACTGGATGTGGAACATATTCTGGCTTTGCCGGCGTCCGGGTCTGACCCTGTTGTTGCGGCAGGGACGAAAGTCAGGCGTAATGATTTATGTCCTTGTGGTTCCGGCAAGAAATATAAGCACTGCCATGGTAAAGTAGTGTAAGCTTTTTTATAGGAGCAATGACTATGTTTTGCAGCACGTTAACAGAAAATGTATGTTCCTGCCAGTCTGCTGTGGTTTTTTCTGCACATCTGTAAATTCAAGAAAACGAATAAACACACGATGTTTGCTGCCACTGACTTCAGGATATACATTTAGGCTTTGCGAGATACCGATGACTATGAGCTCATAGTTGTTATTTTCGGTCAGCTCGAATATGCCGTTATCCGCTGTAGTGGAACGAACCGTCCCTGACTGTCTCAGAAGATTTAATAACAGCTGCATGGTATCGATAATCGGATTAAAGCCTGATAATACGTGTAAAATTTCTTTGTGGCACTGCTCTTTGTTTTTATAAAGCCAGTGTTGGAAGGCAGGCAGATCAAACTCAAACTGTCCACCTGGTACGGAGGTTCTTTGCTGATAGGAATCAATGATATAGGGAAGTGGTTGAGCATAATTATCGGCTGTAATAGACTTTAATTCCTGCAGCGATCTATTCAGATGCTGAAGTGTTGTATCAAGTACTGACTTATTGATATGAGGCACATTTCTCAGCATATTAAAACGTACAAGTCGCTTTTCAATTTCAGTGATCAATTCATTCTTTAGCTCAGGGCGAGACACCAGGCTGCGCAGCTCCAGAACTCGTATGAGTAGATTACGATAGTCAATTTCTGTAAAACAGGAGGTAGATGACAAGCCAGATACAAGCAATGTTTGTAGCCGATCAATTTTCAGGCAGCTACGTATAAACTTTCCGAGTGGGTACTCATAATTAAATTGATCCGTCACTCCTGACTCCGGCCAAATGATCTCAGGTAATGATCAAGCTCAAACGCACTGTTCTGTAAAGACTCTATATCACTATTGTTTGTTACTATAGCACTACTCGCAGCAAATTTATCCTTGTTTGCAACCTGCGAGTTGAGTATGCATTCAGCCTGTTCTGGTGAGATGCCTGAACGTTCAATGATTCTTCGCTGCATATCGGTATATTCCGTGGTGATCAGAATAATGACATCCACATCATCAAATATTG
>JAJDYQ010000007.1 GCA_022825085.1 Gammaproteobacteria bacterium | reverse complement strand
TGCGACCGCCCGATAATTTGTCTTTGTGCTTCAACATTGTCTCAACTCCATTTTTTGGATTCCTGCTTTCGCAGGAATGACGGTACCTGATAGCCCGCGGCAGGGTCCGGTGCAGGACCTGAATCCGGCATTGCGCGGCATTGCGGCTGCCGGATAATTTGTCTTTGTGCTTCATCATTGTCTCAGCTCCTTTTTTTGGATTCCTGCTTTCGCAGGAATGACGGGCTTCCACTGACGCTTCCATTTTTTTATCTGTTTTTCGTTTGTGATGACCGTTTTCTTTGGATTCCTGCTTTCGCAGGAATGACAGTTCTTGCTTTCGCAGGAATGACGGTTCCTGCTTTGCGCCTGTGGTCCGCGCCATATCGGTCTGCTGCTACAGTCACTGTGACGGTGCCTGCCGTTAAATCCATGGTCGTATTGCCGCCGCTGGCCGGCAGCCCTTGTCCAGTATGGTTCATCATGCTTCTCCCTGATCAATCGATTAATACGTTTTCAGTCATTACCGATCCGACATTGCTGCCCGATCAGTGCCCTTGCCTCATTGTGCGCCAATTTGACGAGTGGGGTCAAGTGCACCGGATAACCGGTATTACGGTAATTGTATATGAGTATAGCATAACATTTAACTGAGCACAAAAAATGAGGTAATCACCGTATTTTCCGCGTCATGCTGCGGTTTATTCCGCCCTGTCCGGCCTGTGCGGGTCATCCGGCAGCTTGTTGGTGAGGTATTTATCGCCGGATTGCGGGTCAATGCGGGGATATTCATGGCCCGCCATGCCGTCCGGTTTGCGGTGAGGCTGCCGGTATCTGATCCGGGTGATCCGCGGTGTCTGTTGTTCAGCCGTTTCGGGAGGCGACAGGGCTGCCTGCCATCAAAAGCATTCATAACAGTCGAGACTTTTTCATCGGCCTGCTAGAATCAGGGAATCAGTCCTCATTTGTATCAGCAGCAAGATATTGACCCAGGCAAACAATAGACAATCGGATGATTCGATGCCCTCTTATATGGCGCGTGCGCTCAGGGAAAGTGCCTTTATGCTGCTGGTGGTTTGTGCCATATATGGGTTGATGTCTCTGGCCACTCATGATCTGGCGGATCCGCGCTGGCTGTTCTGGGGCGGTGATTCCGATGCCGTCCGCAATTACGGGGGGGCTTTCGGGGCATGGCTTTCGGACCTGTTGTTGCATACCTTTGGGTTTCCTGCCTATCTGCTGCCGGTTGTTTTTGTCTATATCGGCTGGCTGGTGCATGGCTGGCAGCCCGATTTCAGGCGCTTGATGCTGCCTGTGTTGTTGCCGCGTGGTACCGGCTTTTTATTGTTCATGCTGTCGGGTACGGGTCTGGCAACCATGCACTTTTTCGGGGAGAGTCTGCCGCAGCAGGCCGGTGGCATTACCGGCAAGGTGGTCAGCAGTTTTTTGATCGATTCCATCGGCTTTGCGGGGGCGACGCTGTTGCTGCTGGCGCTCTTTATGATTTCGATCAGCCTGATAACGGCTGTTTCCTGGCTGACGGTTATGGATGTTACCGGTCTCTACACATTGCGGCTTTATGGCTGGTTGCAGGGTCAGTTTGAGGTCTGGAATGATCGACGGGAGGGGGAGAAGTTCAGAATCGAACGACATGAAAAAATCGAGGTCGTCAAAAAGCAGTGGCAGGATAAAAAACCGCCGGAAATCAAGCCGCAGCCGGGGCCGGTCGAAACCGGTGAGCAGGTGGAAAAAGAAAAACAAATCCGGCTGTTTAATACGCCGGCTGATTCGGCCGAGGTGCCGCCGTTTTCTTTGCTGGATGAGCCCCGACCCTTTGATGGCGGTTATTCCGAGGAGTCGCTTGCCGCCATGTCGCAACTGGTCGAGATGAAGTTCAGGGATTTTAATATCGAGGTGACGGTTGAGGCGGTCTTGCCGGGGCCGGTCATTACCCGTTTCGAGCTGATGCCCGCCCCCGGCCTGAAGGTCAGCAAGGTGACCAATCTGACCAAGGATATTGCTCGTGCTCTGTCGGTTTCGAGTGTCCGCGTTGTTGAGGTGATTCCGGGAAAATCCGTTATCGGCCTCGAAATACCGAATGAAAGCCGCGAAATGGTGGTGTTCAGCGAGGTGATCAAGTCTCAGGGCTATGAGAAGTCCGGGTCGCCATTGACGCTGGTTCTCGGCAAGGATATCGCCGGCCTGCCGGTCGTTGCCGATCTGGCCAGAATGCCTCATCTGCTGGTGGCAGGCACTACCGGTTCGGGCAAGTCGGTGGCGGTCAATGCCATGATCCTCAGTCTGTTGTACAAAAGCACGGCGGTGGATGTGCGCATGATCATGATCGACCCCAAGATGCTTGAATTGTCGATCTATGAGGGCATACCGCATCTGTTGACGCCGGTGGTGACCGATATGAAGGATGCTTCTAATGCGTTGCGCTGGTGCGTGGCCGAAATGGAGCGTCGTTATCAACTGATGGCGGCGCTGGGGGTGCGTAATATCAGTGGCTATAACCGCAAGGTAAAAGATGCCGCAGCACGGGGGGAGCCGATCGTGGACCCGTTGCAGCAGCCACAGGAGGTGCAGCTTGATATTGAAGAGGCCGGCGATGAGTCGCAGACGGTGTTGCAGACGTTGCCGTTTATTGTTGTGATTGTCGATGAGTTTGCCGATATGATGATGATCGTCGGCAAGAAGGTGGAGGAGTTGATCGCCCGTCTGGCACAAAAGGCACGGGCTTCCGGTATTCATTTGATTCTGGCCACGCAGCGACCATCGGTTGATGTGATCACCGGTCTCATCAAGGCCAATATCCCGTCCCGTATTGCCTTTCAGGTTTCATCCCGCGTTGATTCGCGCACTATCCTCGATCAAATGGGTGCCGAGCAGTTACTGGGTCATGGCGATATGTTGTATCTGCCGGGCGGTACGTCCATCCCGACCCGCGTACATGGCGCGTTTGTATCCGACGAAGAGGTTCATAATGTGGTGGAGCATCTCAAGGCCGCCGGGGGAGCTCAGTATGATGAGTCCATTCTGCAGGAAAGTGATGTTCTGCTGCCCGGAGAAAAACCGGAAGGCGTCAGTCTCGACGGGGGCGATGCCGAGTCAGACCCGCTTTATGATCAGGCGGTCCAGTTTGTGATCGAATCGCGCCGGGCGTCTATTTCCAGTGTGCAGCGCAAGCTGAAAGTCGGCTATAACCGCGCTGCCCGCATGATTGAACAGATGGAGGCGGTTGGTCTGGTTGGGCCGCCCGGTTCCAATGGTTCCAGAGAGATTCTGGTTCCCGAGCAAAATGGCCCGGTATAAATATCTGCCCGCTCTGGTGCTGCTGCTGTTTTTGTCCGGCAGTCAGGCAGCGCCCGGCGGCATTGAAAAATTAATGGCGAACCTGCATGACCTGGATTCTTTTTCGGCCGACTTCAGCCAGCGTCTGATCGGTACTGGAAGCGCTGTGCCGGAGCCGTCTCTGGGATATATGGTATTCAAATATCCCGGCAGGTTTCGCTGGGTTTATGAAACACCGTATGAGCAGGAAATTATTTCAGATGGAAAAACTCTGTGGGTGTTTGATAAAGATCTGGAGCAGGTCACTATACGTTCTGCCGATGACGACGGGCTGGCCGGTTCCCCTCTGACTATCCTGGACAGGCCCGATTCGATAGCAGAGCTCTATACGGTCGAATTGCTTTTTGAGCAGGCAGGAGAGCAGAAAATCAGGCTGGTTCCAAAGTATAAGGACGCCGGTTTTCAGGCTGTGGTGTTGGTCTTTGCCGATAAAAAGCTGGTTGCCATGGAGATCCATGATAATTTCGATCAGCACAGTCGCCTTTCATTTCATAACATCAGGATAAATCCGAATCCTGATGAAGCCCGATTCAGTTTTACGCCACCGGCCGATGTCGATGTGATCGATGCAACAGAGTAACCTGATTGACACGCCCGGCGCAGACACACGCCAACCCCCGGAGCTGGATACCCGGCCTCTGGCGGATCGCCTGCGTCCCGAATGTCTGGAGCATATCTATGGTCAGGAACATTTGCTGGATGCGGGCAAGCCTCTGCGTCAGGCTATCGAGGAGGAAAAGCTGCATTCCATGGTGTTGTGGGGGCCACCCGGCACCGGCAAAACAACGCTGGCACGATTGATGGCAAACCATAGCGCGGCCCGTTTTCTGTCTATCTCGGCCGTGCTTGATGGCGTCAAGGAAATACGTCAGGCCGTGGAGCAGGCACAGCAGGCGCTGGCACAACTGCAAAGTACGGTTGTGTTTGTCGATGAGGTGCATCGCTTTAACAAGGCGCAGCAGGATGCTTTTCTGCCACATGTCGAAAGCGGCCTGATTTATTTTATAGGTGCCACTACCGAAAATCCGTCCTTTCAATTAAATAACGCCCTTTTGTCGCGCACACGAACCTATGTGCTCAAGGCGCTTGAGGAGCCTGCCATATCGTGTGTCATAAGGCGTGCCATTGAAGATGAAAAGGGGTTGGGGAAACTGGATATCCAGATCACTGGCAGGCAGATTGAACGGTTGGCCCGGTTTGCCGATGGTGATGCAAGAAAGGCTCTCAATCTGCTGGAGCTGGCGGTCGATATCTGTCGTTTGAATGAAGAGGAAAAGTACATTATTTCCGATGAAATCCTGACGGATGTTGTATCCGGCAGTCTCAGGCGGTTTGACCGGGGTGGCGATGCCTTTTATGAGCAGATATCGGCCCTGCACAAGTCCGTGCGCGGCTCTGATCCGGATGCTGCTCTGTACTGGTTTGCCCGCATGATGGATGGCGGTTGTGATCCGCTGTATATCGCGCGTCGTGTTGTGCGTATGGCCAGCGAAGACATTGGTAATGCTGACCCCCGTGCGCTGAGAGTGGCACTGGATGCCTGGGAAACCTGTGAGCGACTCGGCAGCCCGGAAGGTGAGCTGGCTATCGCACAGGCAGTTATCTATATGGCCTGTGCCGCAAAGAGTAATGCTGTTTACATGGCTTATAAAGCCGCCATGCGGGATGTCAGGGCCGGCGGCAGCGCACCGGTGCCGGTTCATTTGTGCAATGCCCCAACCCAACTGATGAAGGAGCTGGGTCACGGTCGGGATTATCGCTATGCACATGACGAACCTGAAGCCTATGCGGCAGGTGAGCAGTATTTCCCTGACGGTATGGTGCCCTGCCAGTACTATCAGCCGGTTAATCGGGGGCTTGAAATCAAAATCAGGGAAAAACTGCAACATTTGAAAGAGCTGGATGAGTTGCACGCGGAACAGACAAAGCAGAGAACAAAGACATGATGCAGGCATTGTCCATAGCAGGGGGTGGTGCGCTGGGTGCGCTGCTGCGTTTCTACCTGACCTCAGGCATTCATGTTCTGTTTGGTCGGGCATTTCCCTACGGCACATTAGTAGTTAATGTCAGCGGCAGCCTGCTCATGGGGCTTTGCTATACTTTGTTCATGGAACGGATATCGATCAGCTCTGAGCTGCGTTCGGCCATACTGGTTGGCATACTGGGGGCATTCACAACCTTTTCGGCATTTTCCATGGAGACACTGAAACTGATCGAAAAGGGCGAATTATCAAAAGCCGCCTTGAACATTCTGCTGAGCATTGTCCTGTGTGTCGGTGCGGCATGGGCAGGTACCCGTCTCGGCAGGCAATTATAGGGCAATGATTGGTCGTCACTGGAGTTTTCCGGGCCGGTTGATAGAATGGCTGCCGCCCACCGGGCCGGAACATAGCCCCGGCCTGTAGCAACTTATCAATTAATACAGGTTATTCTGCCATGCTGGATCCCCGACTGCTCAGAACCGAAGCTGCCGCCATTGCTGAAAAACTCAAACACAGGGGCTTTTGCCTCGATGTTGAAAAACTTCAGCAATACGAGGCACGCAGAAAAAGTTTGCAGACACACACACAACAGTTGCAAAGTGAGAAAAATACCCGGTCCGCCGACATTGGCAGGGCCAAAGCCAACGGTGAAGACATACAGCCCATGCTGCTGGCTGTTGCACATCTGGGCGATGAGTTGAAGAAAGCAGAACAGCAGTTATCTGAATTGCAGATGGAAATTCTGGACTATAGCCTGGGGATACCCAACATGACCGACGACTCCGTGCCGGTGGGTAAAGATGAAAGCGATAACCGGGAAGAACGGCGCTGGGGGCAGCCTAGGCAGTTTGATTTTGAACCGAAAGATCATACTGTACTTGGGGAGGCACTGGGTGGCATGGATATCGGGGCGGCCGCCAGACTGACCGGCTCCCGCTTCGTTGTGCTCAGTGACCGGATAGCCCGGCTGCACCGTGCGCTGACACAGTTCATGCTGGACACGCATATTAATGAACATGGCTACACTGAAACCTGGGTGCCCTGTATCGTCAACAGCGAAAGTCTGCAAGGTACGGGGCAATTGCCAAAGTTTGAGGAAGATCTGTTCAGGCTGGCAGGTGATTCGGGCTACTACCTGATACCGACGGCGGAAGTACCCGTAACCAATATCGTCCGTGACCTCATTGTTGAGGACGAATACATGCCGCGCAAATGGGTGGCCCATACGCCATGTTTCAGAAGCGAGGCGGGTTCCTATGGCAGGGATACACGGGGTCTGATTCGTCAGCACCAGTTCGAGAAAGTGGAAATGGTGCAGGCGGTGCGGCCGCAGGATTCCCCGGACGCCCTGCAAGAGCTGACCGGACATGCCGAAGCCATCCTGCAAAAGCTCGAATTGCCTTACAGGGTGCTGACGCTGTGCACGGGCGATACCGGATTTTCTGCGACCAGGACTTACGATCTGGAAGTCTGGCTGCCGGGCCAGCAAAAATATCGTGAAATATCATCCTGCAGCAACTGTGGCGACTTTCAGGCGCGCCGGCTGCGGGCGCGTTGGCGTAATCCCGAAACAGGCAAACCGGAGCTGCTGCATACCCTGAATGGTTCAGGACTGGCCGTAGGCCGGGCGCTGGTGGCCGTGATGGAAAATTACCAGAATGCGGACGGCTCGATTACAGTGCCGGATATTTTGAGAAGCTATATGGGCGGGCTTGAAAAAATAATCTGAGCGCCACTGCGGCCGGTATTGGTGAAAACTGTTTGGCGTATCATCAATCTGATTTTTGCCCGAACAGGGCAGTCAGTGTCCGGCCATGGTCACCAGAACAAAGAATGCTCATGCTTTGTTTATGCCTCCATTACGTTCCGGTTTTTCAATAAGCTGACCACACTTTCAACACAGTCTTCTATCGTACTGTCAGCTGTATCGAGTTCCAGGTCCAGCTCAGGATATTCCGGTTCTTCGTAGGGTGCCGATATGCCGGTATAGTTTTTTATCTCTCCTGCGCGTGCCCTGGCGTAAAACCCTTTTACATCGCGCCGCTCACAAACTTCCAGTGGCGAATTGCAGTAAACCTCCAGAAAGTCATCATGGGGTACCATGGAGCGTGCTCTCTCGCGATCACTGCGATAGGGTGAGATAAATGCTGTAATGATGACGATCCCCGCTTCCAGAAACAGCTTTATCACCTCCCCGATGCGGCGCAGATTTTCATGCCGGTCTTCTCCAGAGAAGGTCAGGTCCGAACACAGGCCATGCCTGACATTGTCCCCGTCGAGCACAAAACTTCTGCAACCCTCCTCATAAAGACGCTTTTCCAGGGCATGGGCGATGGTCGATTTGCCGGAACCTGACAGACCGGTAAGCCAGATAACAATGCCCCGATGACCGCCAAGCTGTTCCCGCATGTGGCGGGTTACCGAAACCGGATGCCAGACGACAGCAGGGTCATCGGGGTGAGAATGTGACATGATGGGTGACCTTTTCAGTGCTGGAATAACCGGCAACAGATTTTGAAGTGGCACGCCCGGAAGGATTCGAACCTCCGACCACCTGGTTCGTAGCCAGGTACTCTATCCAACTGAGCTACGGGCGCATTCATTAAAGGCAGATATTGTGAACGCACAGTATCCCGATGTCAAGAAGCTGGTGGAAAGCATCGAACCTGTCCGATTCAAGAGCATGGGCAGTATGTGATGAGTGATATGCGGCGGTGTTTGCCGGAGAGCAGCCCATACTGTTGTGTTGTATCTCTCGGCCAGACTGCCTTTTTTTGACCCGACCGGCTGTCGCCACGAAACAATGATCAAAAATACTTGTATCGGGGGCCGTGTGCGGGTAATATGCGCCGTCTTTTGACAGCAAGAAGTTTTTACCATCATGGCGACGAAAAGCACCCGGCCCGCTGAGGTCCGAAGAGACTGGTATCTGGTTGATGCCGACGGCAAGACCCTGGGCCGTCTGGCCAGTGAGATCGCACGCCGCCTGCGCGGCAAACACAAGGTCGAATATACGCCACATGTCGATACCGGTGATTATATTGTGGTGATCAATGCGGAAAAAATCCGTGTTACCGGGAATAAAATGAAGAATAAGGTATATCGGCATCACACCGGCTATATTGGCGGATTGAAATCGATCAGTCTGGAAAAGCAACTCAAGCAACGCCCGGAGCGAGTCATTGAATCTGCCGTCAAGGGCATGATGCCCAAAGGGCCTCTGGGGCGTCAGATGTATTCCAAGCTGAAAGTTTATGCCGGTACCAGACACAGGCATGCGGCCCAGCAGCCGGAGCCACTGGATATTTGAGGAGATATAATATGAGTGAAACATACTATGGAACAGGTCGCCGCAAGAGCAGTGCTGCACGTGTCTTTCTGAACACGGGCAAGGGTGATATTACTGTCAATAATCAACCGCTGGACGAGTATTTTGGTCGCGAGACCAGTCGCATGATCGTGCGTCAACCGCTGGTTTTAACCGATAGTCTGGCGCGGTTTGATTTCAGAATCACGGTAAAGGGTGGCGGCGATAGTGGTCAGGCCGGTGCTATCCGCCACGGTATTGCCCGCGCCCTGATGGCTTATGATGAAAATCTGCGCGGCGAATTGCGCAAGGCCGGCTTTGTGACTCGTGACGCCCGTTCTGTTGAGCGTAAAAAAGTCGGGTTGCACAAGGCCCGTAAGGGAACGCAATACTCCAAGCGTTGATTGCCGGTGCCGCTGTGCCGACATGTCCGTCGATCATGGCTGTCTGGCATGGGCACGACAATAATGGCTGCCTGACTCATTGCGCACTTGCGGCTGTCCTTTGCCCGGTTGCCTGTTTCCGCTCCTTAATGTTCTCCTTGTAATGGTCAAAAGCACTGATGAATTTGTGCCAGACTGCTCCCGGAGTGCCGCTACCTATCTGCTGACCATCAACCGATATAACCGGTACAATTTCCCTGCTGGAACTGGTGAACCAGACTTCATCGGCCGCCAACAGATCATGGGTGGAGACCGTTCTTTCCTGACAGGGGAAATCAATATCTTCGGCAATTTCCAGAATCAGGTCCCGCGTTACGCCGGGCAGCAGCATGGGGCCTTTCGGTGGAGTGAATAATGCTCTGTCACGAACGATAAAGATATTGCTGGCGGCACCTTCTGTGACCTGTCCGTCACAAACAAGGAAGGTCTCCTCGCACTGCTGGTCGATGGCCTGCTGTCGTAGCAAAACATTAGCCAGCAGAGTCACTGCCTTGACATCACAATGCCGCCAGCGGCTGTCCTCACGGGTAATGGTGTGGGCTCCGGGGTGATGTGTGGTCGCTGGCTCCGTTTTCAATCTGGAAGACATGACGAAAACAGTGGGTTCGATATTGACCGGTATGGCATGGCTGCGATGGTCGTCTGCCCCCCGCGTTACCTGCAAGTAGATCAAATGGTTGTCGTAATCCTGCTGCGACATCAGCTCCCACAGGATATTCAGCCACTGCCGGCTGGAGTAAGGATTAGCCATGCGGACAGCGTCCAGACTGTTCTGCAAACGTTGCAGGTGCTGCTCAATGCGGAACAACTGCCCGGCATAGGCCGGTATGACTTCATAGACACCATCACCGAACAGAAAACCTCGATCAAGTGGAGAAACCCTGGCCTGTTCCAGCGGCAGGAATTCACCATTAATAAACACGATCATTTTATTCGAGCATGAGCCGTATGGAATCCACTGATCGAATCCACCAACTGCCTTCGGCGACATCTTCTACCGCAACCAGTGGCAGGGTCGCCAGAGTTTTTTCGCCCAGAGAGATAATCGCCTTGCCCATGACGGTGCCATTGGTGATCGGGGCCGTGATTTTTTCGTCAAACTCCAGCTCGGCATTCAAGTCGTTATAACTGCCGCGCGGGATCGTAACGGTCAATGGATCGGCCAGGCCCAGACGGAGCTGCTGTTTTTCACCTTTCCATATCCGGGTCCGGGTCAGCTCCTGACCGGCCTGATAGATCTCTCTGGATTCATAGGACCGAAAGCCGAAGTTCAGCAATCTGGCGGAAGAGCGGTTGCGGGCCCGTTCACCGGACGCACCCAGGATAACGGAAGTCAGGCGCATATTGTTACGCAATGCAGAGGCCACCAGACAATATCCGGCGGTACTGGTATGACCGGTTTTGATGCCATCTACAGAGTCGTCCTGCCATAGCAGCCTGTTACGATTATACTGCTCAATGTTATTGAATTCATAAGACCTGACGGCATGCAGCCGGTACAGCTCCGGGAATTCATTGATCATCGCCCGTGCCAGTATGGCCATATCTCTGGCCGTGGTGACATGACCGTCTGCCGGCCATCCCGTGGCATTCACAAAATAGGTATTTTCCATGCCCAGTGTCTCGGCCTGCCGGTTCATCATGTCTGCAAATGCCTCTTCGGAACCGGCAACATGCTCGGCCAGGGCGACGGCGGCGTCATTGCCGGATTGGATCACCAGCCCGTGCAGCAGGTCATCGATGGAAACCGATTTATTGACCTCGATAAACATGCGGGAACCACCGGTTCGCCATGCCTTTTCGCTGACGATGGTTTCTTCCTCCAGTGCCAGCCGGCCCTGCCGGATTTCATTGAAAACAATATAAGCCGTCATTATTTTGGTCAGGCTGGCAGGTTCCAGAGGCGTATCGGCGTCTTTCTCCAGCAGAAAACTGCCGGTTGCATGATCCATCAGGACATAGCCACCGGCTTTGAAGGTGGGTGGATCAGGGATCGGGGGGGCGGCAAGGGCACTGCCGGCCCAGAATAAAAACGTCAGTGAGAAAAAAATGTGCTTGAGAAACATGGAATAAAAAAGACAGTTACTGCGGATGCGTCTATTCTAGCCAGATTATTCCGGTAATGCACCGATAAATTCCGGTGCCCGACTCGAATCAATATCGTGCAGCAGGCTATCCGCGAGTAAAAGCCCAGTGGCTGCCCGTGGAAAGAGACTCGTTAAATCCGTAGTCCTCCAGATCAAACGCCTTCAGATCATGGGGGTCATCGATTCTGTTTTTGATAATGAACCGACTCATCAAGCCGCGTGCTTTTTTGGCAAGAATACCAATCGTTTTGAAATGACCGTTTCGGCGTTCCCGGAAGACAGGTGTGATGATGCCGGCCTTGAGGAGTGCGGGCTTAATCACCTTGAAATACTCATTGGAAGCCAGATTAACAAGCGTTGTGGAACCATGATTGACCAGCTCTCCGTTGAGTTTTTCGGTGATGATACTGCCCCAGAAATCATACAGACTATCCCCCCGCGGGTTTCGTAACCGGGTGCCCATTTCAAGCCGGTAAGCCTGCATCAGATCCATCGGACGCAAAACACCATACAGGCCGGACAGAATACGAAGATGCTGCTGGGCGAACTCCAGATCGTCCCTGTTCAGGGTTTCGGTATTCAGACTTCTGTAAACATCCCCCTTGAAGGCCATAACAGCCGGTCTGGCATTTTTTTCCGTGAATGGAGTCTTCCATTCAAGGTTGCGCACCACATTCAATTCGGCGATATTGGAACTGATGTGCATAAGCTCCATCAAATCCAGAGATGAATACTCGCGCAGGATGCTGTTTAATTTCCGCGCTTCCGCAAGCAGGGTCGGTGTGGTTGTATCGAAAGACTCGCCGGAGGCATCAAGATCCAGCTTTTTGGCCGGAGAGATAACGGTAAGCATAATTATTTCCTAATAGGTAGCCGAAGCGTTACTATAGCGTTGAAAACATCAGCTTGTCAGCGATTTCGGCACCTGCCGGAACCTGAATGCTGAGTCAGCCAGGAGAATCGAGCATGAATATATCCAGCAGAAACACAAAGTATTTGACCATTCTGTCGGCAATCGTCACCGTTGTCGTGGTGGGTGGTGCAGCCGCACTGACTCCGGGGGATGAACAGGTCCGATCAACCCGATTGATAGCAGATCTGGTCAGCAGCATTCACTACAGTCGCCCCCGCCTTGATGATGAACTGTCCTCGGCGATGCTGGATCGTTACATTGACGCACTGGATCCCAATAAGCACTTTTTTCTGGCCGGTGATGTTGCTGCCTTTGAGCAATACCGTCACTATCTGGATGATGCCTTCCGTGGCGCGAATACCTCACCGGCGTTTGAAATCTATAACATATACAAGCTCCGGGTTGAGCAGCGGATTGAACATGCGCTGGCACTGCTTGGTCAGGAACACGACCTGACGCACGATGAAAGCTATCGCATTGACTATGAAGAAGAGCCTTGGCCGGCGGGCAAACTTCAGATGGACGAACTCTGGCGCAAGCGAGTCAAGAACGATATTCTCAGTCTGCGCCTGTCCGGTAAAAAGCCCGAAGAAATTACAGAAACACTGACCAAACGTTACGAACGAATACTGAGACGCACAAACCAGCAGACGGTGAATGATATTTACCAGCTATTTGTCAACGCATACACCAACTCAATAGACCCGCATACGACCTATTTTTCACCGCACAACTCGGAGAACTTCAATATCAATATGCGCCTGTCGCTGGAAGGCATTGGTGCGGCGCTTCGCACGACCAATGAACACACGATAGTGCAGAAGATCATCCCCGGCGGGCCGGCCGATCTGGGTGGTCAGCTAAAACCCCGTGATCGAATTATCGGTGTTGCTCAGGATCAGGGAGAAATGATCGATGTGATTGGCTGGCGCTTACAGGATGTTGTCGAACTGATCCGTGGACCGAAAAACTCCGTTGTTCGTTTGCTGCTGCTGCCTCACAGTTCCGGTGTTGACGGCCCAACACGGGAAATCACTCTGGTGCGTGACAAGATCAAGCTCGAAGAACAATCTGCCAAATCCTCCGTGATCGAAATTTCCGATGGTTCTGTCATGGCACGCATAGGCGTTATCAGTCTTCCCACATTTTACCTCGATTTTGAGGCCCGCTCCCGCGGAGATGCCGACTACCGAAGCACCACCAGGGATGTGAAAAGGCTGATTGGCGAGTTGCAGCAGCAGAACATTGATGGCCTGTTGATAGACCTGCGAGACAATGGTGGCGGCTCACTGGCAGAAGCTACCGAACTGACCGGCCTGTTTATTGCGCAGGGTCCGGTCGTACAGGTCAGGGGCACCCGCGGCAATATCGATATTAACAAAGACCCCGATCCGTCGATTATCTACGACGGCCCGCTGGCTGTTCTGGTCAATCAGAACAGTGCGTCCGCATCCGAGATATTTGCCGGAGCAATGCAGGACTATGGCCGGGCCATTGTGCTCGGCGAACCGACCTTTGGCAAAGGTACGGTCCAAACCCTGGTCAACCTGAACAACTATGGTCGGCGCAAGGGACAGGGCACAGGCAATCTGGGTCAGCTCAAAGTCACAGTGGCACAATTTTTCCGCATTAACGGTGACAGCACCCAGCACCGTGGTGTGCGTCCAGACATCATATTCCCGACGGCCGATCTGGAAGACGACTATGGTGAACGGTCGCTCGACAATGCCCTGCCGTGGGCCAGGGTAAGGCCGGCGGACTTTGCGCGTGTATCAGGTGACTGGTTTAACGTGGAATATCTGCGTGAGCGGCACGACTCCCGTGTTGCCGCGGATGCCGGTTTCAAATACCTGATGGCAGTCGCGGATGAACTGCGCCGGGCACAGGATAAAAAGACCGTCAGCCTGGTGGAAAAGGTACGGCGCAGGGAGCGCGATGCGGTGCAGCAACGCAGTCTGGAGCTGGAAAACCGGTTCCGCCAGTCACGTGGCATGGAACCGCTGACGCTGGCCGACAAGGACAGAGACGAAGACGACTTTATCGAAGAAGAGGATGACGACGACCCTGTGCTGAAAATCAAGCTCGAAGAAGCCGCCCACATCCTCGCAGACCATATCAGTATGCGGGGCCGCTATGCGGCGCATCCGCGCTAGGGCCCGACAAATCAGAAATTTATCTAGCCAGCCGGCTTCAGCAGCTCCGCGACGATATCGCGCTCTTTGACCAGCTCCTGCTCGGTGGTAACAAACTTCTCCCGCATGTAATCATCCACTTCCAGCCCTGTAACCACCTGATAATCCCCATCCTTACAGACCACCGGATAAGAAAACACCAGATCGGTGTCGATACCGTAATGCCCTTCATCGCTGGGTATGGCCATACTGACCCAGTCATCTTCATCCGTACCCAGTGCCCAGTTGCGCATATGATCGATTGCTGCATTAGCCGCAGAAGCGGCTGACGAAGCCCCTCTGGCCTCGATGATCGCCGTACCGCGGTGCTGCACTGTGGGAATAAAATCATCATCGGCCCAATCCCTGCTGACCAGCTCAAAGGCCGGCGTCCCGTCGATCAGGCAATGAGTCAGGTCAGGAAACTGAGTGGAAGAATGATTCCCCCAGACAGTGATCTGCCGCACATCGGCCACCGCATGACCGGCCTTGATAGCCACCTGTGTTCTGGCCCGATTATGGTCCAGTCGTGTCATGGCAGTAAAATTCCGGCGATTGATATCCGGTGCATTGGCTGCTGCGATCAGGGCATTGGTATTGGCAGGATTACCCACCACCAGCACGCGGATATCTCTGGCCGCATGCTCATTGATGGCCCGCCCCTGCGCGGCGAATATGCTGCCATTATCGGCGATCAGATCACTCCGCTGCATATCTTTGGTGCGCGGTTTGGCACCGATCAGAAGGGCATAATTACAATCCTGGAAACCGACCGACAAGTCATCGGTTAATACAACATCGTGCAGCAGGGGAAACGCGCAATCCTCCAGCTCCATGGCAAGGCCGCCCAGAGTGGCGACAGACTGCGGCACCTCCAGCAATCTGAGGGTGACGGGCTGATCCTCACCGAGCATCTGCCCGGACGCAATACGAAACGCGAGGGCATAACCGATATTACCGGCAGCCCCGGTAATCGTAACCTGAACAGGTGATTTCACAAACAGCCTCCTTATAAATTTGAATCTGCGGCATTATAAAAGAAAAGCAGATTGAATACGGTCATTATTTATATTGTCACCCGTAATGTCAGAGCGACACACATATCTATTGACTGACAGCAGCCCCTTCCGTTACATTTCCAGACATGGCTTGATGTTTGGTTGGAATATATCTGCAAACACCGAGTCCAACAGTAACCAAACCGCAATACCACGGAGCCAGCCATGTCAGCAGACAATCAGGAAGTACGCGAACTAGCCCAAAAGGAATACGAGCACGGCTTTGTAACCGACATCCAGGCCGACACCCTGCCACCCGGGCTCGATGAAGATGTCATCCGCGCCATTTCAGCGAAGAAAAACGAACCGCAATGGATGCTGGAATGGCGCCTGGATGCCTATGAAAAATGGCTGAAAATGACGCCTCCGCAATGGCCGCACCTGCGTATTCAACCGATTGACTACCAGGCCATCTCCTACTACTCGGCCCCCAGACAGGGAGATGGTCCGAAGAGTCTGGACGAAGTGGACCCCAAGCTGCTGGAGACCTACAACAAACTCGGCATTCCACTGGAAGAACAGAAAATGCTGGCCGGTGTTACCGATATGGCAGTCGATGCGGTATTCGATTCGGTTTCAGTGAAAACCACCTTTACCCGACAGCTTGAAGAAGCCGGCGTTATTTTCTGTTCGATATCGGAAGCCATGCACAAACACCCTGCCCTGGTGCAACAATATCTTGGCACAGTCGTTCCCAAGACCGACAACTACTATGCCGCCCTGAACTGTGCGGTATTTACCGACGGCTCCTTTGTTTATATTCCGAAGGGTACCCGCTGCCCCATGGAACTATCGACCTACTTCAGGATTAACGCCCAAAATACCGGTCAGTTTGAACGTACACTGATCATCGCCGATGAAGGTTCCCATGTGTCTTATCTGGAAGGCTGTACCGCACCCATACGGGACGAGAACCAGCTTCACGCCGCCGTCGTGGAACTGGTCGCCATGGAAAATGCAGAAATCAAATACTCGACCGTACAAAACTGGTATCCGGGAGATGAAACCGGCAAAGGTGGCATATACAACTTTGTTACCAAACGTGCCGAATGTCGCGGTGACCACTCCAGAGTCTCCTGGACCCAGGTGGAAACCGGCTCATCGATCACCTGGAAATATCCCTCTTGCGTGCTGAAGGGCGACAACTCGGTTGGAGAATTTTATTCAGTTGCACTATCCAGTCTGGCCCAGCAGGCGGATACCGGCACCAAAATGATTCATCTTGGCCGGAACACCTCCAGCACCATTGTTTCCAAGGGAATTTCGGCCATGAAGGGCCAGAATGCCTATCGCGGCCTGGTTCAGGTCAACAAAAATGCCGAAAATGCACGCAACTACACACAATGTGATTCACTGCTGCTCGGTGACACCTGCGGGGCACACACCTTCCCCTACATGGAAGTAAAAAACCCGACTGCCAGAGTGGAGCATGAAGCGACGACCTCCAGAATCGGCGAAGATCAATTATTTTACTGTCGTCAGCGCGGCATCTCCGAAGAAGATGCCGTCTCCATGATCGTGAATGGCTTCTGCAAGGAAGTATTCAGGGAACTGCCCATGGAATTTGCAGTAGAAGCGCAAAAACTGCTCAGCGTATCGCTTGAAGGTGCAGTCGGCTGATGATGAAGGTATGATGAACCGCATACCGTGCATGAGCGTAACAACAGCGGGGCCTGAAACCGGCTTCATTTATTATCAGGACACTTAAACTATGCTTGAAATCAAGGACTTGCATGTCAGCGTTGATGGAAAAGAAATTCTGAAGGGACTCAACCTGTCAGTGGATGCCGGTCAGGTACATGCCATTATGGGTCCCAACGGTGCCGGCAAAAGCACGCTTTCCTACGTACTGTCCGGGCGCGAGGGCTACCATGTGACCGATGGCAGCGTCACATACAAAGGCAGGGATCTGCTGGCAATGGAAACCGATGAACGTGCCTGCGAAGGCATATTTCTGGCCTTCCAGTATCCGGTTGAAATTCCCGGCGTGAACAGCAGCTACTTCCTGAAGGCGGCCGTCAATGCCAGACGCAGATACCGTGGCGAACCGGAGATGAACGCCATGGAATTTATGAAGCTCACAAAAGAAAAGATGCAGGTTGTAGAAATGAAACAGGAACTGCTGGCCCGCTCGGTGAACGAAGGCTTTTCAGGTGGAGAAAAAAAGCGCAATGAAATTTTCCAGATGGCCGTTCTGGAACCTGAACTGACCATTCTCGACGAGACTGACTCTGGTCTGGATATCGACGCACTGCGCATTGTCGCAGGTGGCGTCAATGCACTGCGCAACGAACAACGCTCCATGATCGTTGTCACCCACTATCAGCGGTTGCTGGACTACATCCGGCCAGACCACGTTCACGTTCTGGCAGATGGTATCATCGTAAAATCCGGGGATGAGAAACTGGCTCTGGAACTGGAAGAAAAGGGCTACAGTTGGCTGGAAAAATCGGCATGAACAACATCATCGAACACTACCGAGGCGAACATGCCGCCACAAAAGACCGGCTGCCGGGTGCCGGACTGGACTGGCTGGATACATCACGTGATGCCGCCCTGACGATATTCGGGGAAAAGGGTTTTCCGGCGCGTGGGATGGAAGACTGGAAATACACCAATGTACGTCCGATTGAAAAACGCCCATTCAGGCTGGCGCGGGAAACAGCCAGCGATGCCGCCATTGACACCCGCCTGTGCGGGGACATGGCCTGCCACCGGATAGTATTTGTGGACGGACGGTACTCACGGCACCTGTCCGAACCGGGCAACCCGTCCGCGCCGATAACGGTCAAGGACCTGCACACCGCACTGCTCGAAGATGCCGATACACTGGAAGCCCACCTCGGCAAAATTGCCGATGTATCCAGAAATGGCTTTTCAGCCCTCAATATGGCCCTGATGAATGATGGTGCCTGCATCAGCATTGCCGACAACGCCGTACCGGAGCGACCGATTCACCTGATGTTCCTCTCATCGGGCAAAGAAGAAATCACCAGCCAGACCCGCATTCTGGTCATGGCCGGAGCCGGCAGTCAGGCGACAATCATTGAAAGCTATCACTCGGCAACCGGCAATGTATATTTCAACAACATCACCACCGAGATCAGGGTGGCGGCGGATGCCAGTGTCGAACACTACAAACTGCAACACGAAAGCAACAAGGCATTTCACATAGCCACCCTGCACGTAGAACAGGCCAGAGACAGCACATTCACCTCTTTTTCCGTCTCCATGGGAGCGCAGCTTGCACGCAACGACATCAACATCTGGATGAATGACGAAGGTGCCAACTGCGACCTGTACGGCCTGTACATGGCCGACGGTCGTCAACACACCGACTTTCACACCAGAATTGATCACGCCAGCCCACACTGCAACAGCAGGGAAATCTACAAAGGCATACTCGATGGTCATGCCCGTGCCGTATTCAACGGTCAGGTCCACATACACCCCGATGCCCAAAAATCGGCGGCCGAACAGACCAACAACAACCTGCTGCTGTCCCGCAATGCCGAAGTCGATACCAAACCACAACTGGAAATTCATGCCGATGATGTCACCGCCTCGCACGGTGCAACCATTGGTCAGTTGGACGACAACATGATATTCTACCTTCGCTCCCGCGGGCTGGACTACCACACGGCACACGCCCTGCTCGTCTATGGCTTTGCGCACGACATTGTTGAAAAAATGACCATCGAACCACTCAGACACCACCTGCAAGCCACACTGGCAGGTCGTATTCCCGGCCTTGACCGGCCGCATGAACTGGCTTCCGGTGGCTGACCATGACCGACAAAGACACACTCAAAGATCGAATCATAGAACAGTTAAAAACCGTCTATGACCCCGAGATTTCGGTCAATATTTATGATCTGGGACTGATCTATCGTCTCGATATCGACCAACAGGCCAATGTCGAATGCGATATGACACTGACCACACCCGGCTGCCCGGTCGCCCACACCTTTCCGGGTCAGGTTGAAACAAAAATCAAGGCAGTGGAAGGCGTCAATGATGCACGGGTCAATCTGGTTTGGGACCCGCCCTGGACACAGGACAGCATGACCATGGAAGTCAAACTGGAACTGGGAATGCTCTGAAAAATTGCCGGACAGCGATTGAAAACCACCTCCGGGCACCTCCTTATTATATTGCACCGGATTTTGTGCTAAACTGGAGAGAAGATTGTTGATGCCGGTGCTTGCTATCCTGGGCAACCGGTGCACAATGGGCAAAAGGCGCAGTTTGGGCAATAATGCCTGACCTGCAATGATTGAAACAGCGTATTAACCGACTTACACAGAAGAGGCGTCACCATGAACCATACGGAGAAAGAGTTGCTGGTCAACCGCAGCAATACGACCATGGATTTAACGGCAGGCACTGCCACAGTGGCGGCAGCGGCAGACCGATATGGCGCGCACCATAGATGCAAAGCAAGAACCGTCATTCCTGCGAAAGCAAGAACCGTCATTCCTGCGAAAGCAGGAATCCAGAAGATGGAATTGATTAAAAAGAGCAATCCAGAGAGGGTAGATTTATATGGAGAATTGGTTTGAGTGGATTCCTGCTTTCGCAGGAATGACAGAGGAGGATATGTAGTGATACGAGGCAACATACAAGGTTTCTGCTTTAACAAAATAATGCTTCTCCAAAAGCTGGCTTTTCAGTATCGCATGCAAAAGTTGCTATCTGGTGAATGGCATGTCAAGACCGGCTCTCTGGTCAAGCCAGAGATGACGGGCGCGCGTCCAGAGATGACGGGGGGCGCGGCCAGGGATGACAGGGGCAGCCAGTTCAAGGAGGACGAACGTCAAAGCCCGCCATTCCTGCGCAAGCAGGCACCGTCATTCCTGCGAAAGCAG
>JAJDYQ010000061.1 GCA_022825085.1 Gammaproteobacteria bacterium | reverse complement strand
ATTTCCCAGGGGTCGCCGTTAATATCGTTGGTCACTTTCATTTTTTGCCAGTCAAACCTCAGTTTAATGTGCTTTTCCTTGCCGCTTCGGTCATAGCGGTACGACAGTATCCTCATACCGTTATCCCAGTTGAATATGCTTTGTTCGGTAATTTTTCCGTCGAACAAAAAAGAAACCCAGCCCACGGCCTCAGACTTGCTTGAGTACAGCCAGACATCTTCATCGCCTCTGGTTAGTGTGAGGGTCGTTACGGCGACACGCTCACCATCATGCAGCACATCGTATTGGGCCGAAAACGGTTTGAAGGAAGGGGAGGCCTGTACCGCTGCATTAACGGAAAGCAGGCACAGACTGAATAGTATCTTTAGCAGGCTCATTCGGACTCCAGTATCAGAGGTTTGTTTATCTTCTGACCATCCACAATAATATCGTCATTCGAGAGTTTAACCTCGGAGTTAATGCACATTGATAATACGCGGCTGTACAGTGAATGTTCTCTTTCGAGCACTCTGTCTGCCAGTGTTTCGGGCGTATCATGCGGCAGTATGTCAATAATCGCCTGCATAATCACCGGGCCGGAATCCAGATCCGGGGTAACAAAATGTACCGAGGCACCATGAATTTTTTCACCGGCATCGAGAACCCGCTGGTGTGTGTTCAGCCCTTTATAACCGGGCAGCAGTGATGGGTGGATGTTTAACAGATATCCTTTGTAGCGATTGACAAACATATCACTGAGTATGCGCATGAATCCCGCCAGTATTATGTAGTCGCAGCCGGCATCATCAATTATTTCGACAAGACGATGATCATATTGTTCGCGGGTTTCTCCCGTTTCAGGCTCAACGATTTGGGCGGCAATGCTCTGTTCTCGGGCACGGGTAATGCCACAGGCATTTTTTTTATCGCTGATCACCATGGAAATTTCCGCGTTAAGTTCTCCTGATTCAATATGATCAATAATGGCCTGCAAATTACTGCCATTTCCGGAGATAAGGATAACCAGTCTGGCTGGCAGCATTGCTGTTTTTGTCATGTAATAAATTCTACTTTAGGCCGCTGATTGTTGCCGGCAGCGATCGTACCGATAACAACAGCATTCTCTCCGCAGTCCCGTAGAATATCAACAGCATCCCTGACTTGATCACTCTTTACAATGACACACATTCCTATCCCGCAGTTGAACGTGCGGTACATTTCTTCCGTTTCGATATTGCCCTGCTTTTGTAACCAGATAAAAATTTCCGGCCATTGCCAGGCACTCTCGGCAACTCTGGCGATCATGTTGTCTGGTATCATGCGAGGCAGATTTTCGGTCAAGCCACCACCGGTAATATGTGCCAGCCCATGTACTTTAATCCGACCAAACAGCTCCAGCAGGGGTTTGACATATAATTTTGTGGGGGTCAGCAGAGTTTCGCCGAGACTGTTGTCGCCAAAAGGCGCTCTCAGATCGTGGTTACCAACTTCAAGGATTTTTCGTATCAATGAATATCCGTTTGAGTGCGGGCCACTGGAGGATAACCCGATAATGGCATCTCCACAGGCAATTCTGGTTCCATCAATCAGTTTGTCTCGATTGACAATGCCTACGGCAAAACCGGCGAGATCGTATTCTGTTTCATTGTACATGCCCGGCATTTCTGCCGTTTCTCCTCCGAGCAGGGCACAGCCCGATTGTTGACAGCCTTCGGCTATACCGCGAATCACGGTCTTTGCCCGTTCCTGTGACAGCCTGCCTGTGGCAAAATAATCCAGAAAAAACAGGGGTTCTGCTCCCTGCACAATAATGTCATTGACGCACATTGCAACCAGATCCATGCCAATGGTGTCATGCCTTTCCATCTCAAAGGCAAGTTTTAATTTGGTGCCGACACCGTCAGCACCTGAGACCAGAACAGGGGCCGGGAATCGTGCCGTATCAATGCTGAACAGACCGCCGAAGCCACCAATATCGGCAAGCACACCAGGACGCATTGTGGCCTTGACAAATGGCCGGATCTGTTCGATGAACCGATTTCCGGCACTGATATCCACGCCGGCATCACCATAGCTCAGGGACTGTTCGGAAGGGCGGGGACAGTTGGTCATGCGTGAATCAGGAAAATTCCAAAGAGGTATTGTACGATAAGCATGGTTTTCTGAGAATATTCAATATAAAACCTTCAAACACGGAATGGAGTCTGGATTTGTTTGTTTCAAACCGCATCGACTATTTGCGATTGCTATTGGTTATAGCGTTATTGTGTCTGGCATTTAATACTCGGGCGGCGCGTGTTCCCGGATTATATGAGGCAATGGTACCTGTCGCCAGTCAAAGCCCGTCTCTGCGTAATCAGGCTTTAAGAGAGGCATTGCGCAGGGTGGTCATCAAAGTTACAGGAACAATGGATCTGTCGGCCTATTTTTACAGCAATAGTCTGGCGATAGGACCTCTGGTCGAGCAATTTGGTTATGAGTCTGCAGAGCAGGGGGGGGAGCGACAGCTTTTTCTCTGGGCAAAGTTGAACCCGGAAGGTGTGCAGCAGATCATCAGGGAGCAGGGCCTGCCGATATGGCCCGAGGAGCGACCGGCAACCTTGATCTGGCTTGCGATAGAGGACAAGGCGGGACGCGAGATTATTGCGGAGGGCAGTGGCCATGAAGTGGTTACTGTCTTGAAAAAAGCAGCCGCACAGCGCGGTATGCCGATTATCATGCCCCTTATGGATCTGACGGAAAGCGCCAGCATTGATTTCATCCGGGTTGCCGGCATGGACGGGCAGGTGCTTGCCAAAGCCTCTGAAAAATACGCCAGCCAGTATGTATTGGTTGGTTATTTGTTGGAACAGGAAGGTCTCTGGCAGGGCCGCTGGCAATCAGCAGGAGAGCAGCCGGCAACGGTTGCCATCGGTTCACTTGAAAATGTCGTATCGGCTGGAATCAATCCATTGGCGAATCGAATTGCACAGCAGTTTTCCGGTTTTGCACCAGGCGACAACCCTCAATATATAGAAATTATCATCGATGATATTCGCGACGCTGCCGGCTATGGGCGCAGTCTGGCCTATCTTCGCTCGATCAGTCTTGTTAATCAGGCTGATGTAACCCGCATGGATCTGCAGGGAGTCAGCTTTCGATTGCACACACACGCCGACATTGCCTCGGTTCTGCGGGTCATTGATCTGGACCGCGTCCTGTACGCCCGAGATACGGTGGACAGGCTTGTTTTCGGATTGAATCCACAGGGGCTACAGTGAATCATCAGTTGCCTCTTGATTTCCGTCCGGGCGAACAATCGACGCTGAACCGTTTTATTCAGGGCAGTAATACGGAACTACTGAGCCTGCTGAAAAAATATCAAACCGGTTCCCCCGACATTCAAATCTATATCTATGGCCCGCCCGGAACAGGAAAAACCCATCTGTTACAGGGCAGTATCAGGGAGCATGAGACAGGCTTTTATCTGCCTCTGGCAGAGGTGATTCCGCTGAAAGCAGGATTGTTTAATGCCCTTGAGAGCTTTGACCTCGTCTGCATTGATGATATTGACACGGTAGCAGGCAACCATGACATTGAGGTTGAGGTTTTTAACCTTGTTAACCGGCTTCGAGAGCATGACCGCTCCTGCATATTCAGTGCCCGCACACCTCCCGACCAAAGTAATTTTATTCTCCAGGACCTGGTTTCCCGGTTGAGTGCCTGTATAAAGTATAAAATATATGAACCGGAAGACCACGATAAACGAATATTCCTGAAAAATAATGCCGATATGCGCGGAATACATATGTCTGACGAGGTGATTGACTGGATCATGTCCTATACCCCTCGTGATATGAAAAGCCTGTCATCTCTGATGGCGCGCCTTGATACGGAGTCTCTTCGTGAACAGCGCCGGATTACAATACCGTTTATCAAGGCCCTGCTCGTTTAATTACCATAGACCCCCTGTGTCAGCCCTGTTCAGGTGAAGCCCTCTTCTAAACGCTGCTGCTTGAAGGAAAATGGGCTTGTTCTAAGGTTCCTCAGTCATTAAACTGCCCGTCTTTGGCCAGCAAGCCGTTATGCCATGGGGCATTAGCTCAGTCGGTAGAGCAGCTGACTTTTAATCAGTTGGTCACAGGTTCGAATCCTGTATGCCCCACCATTCTAAGCCAAACAGCCCGTCTCTCCAGAGCATTTTCTCGGGCAGATGGATTTCCATATCCGAAAAAGCGCGGCTGATCCGCTCTGCCGATGGCTCCATTCAGGCGTTTGGCATTACCATTTGTATTGCCATGTCGATGGCGGCCCTTAAGCCGGATGCGTTCGCTTTACCTGTGCCGGCCAGTTCCAGTGCCGTGCCGTGGTCAACGGAGGTGCGGATAATCGGCAGTCCCAGGGTCACATTCACAGCCGAGTTAAATCCACTATATTTCAGTACCGGCAAACCCTGATCGTGATACATGGCAAGAATAGCATCGATATTGCCTGCACTGTCAGGCAGGAATGCTGTGTCTGCCGGAACCGGACCCTCAAGATGGATGCCCCGGGCTCGCAGTTTTTCCAGTGCCGGACCGATGATTTCCGCTTCTTCTGTACCGAGGTGACCGCCTTCGCCAGCATGAGGATTCAGGCCGCAGACACGAATACGTGGCTGCTGTATATGAAATCTGGATTGCAGATCGTTATGCAAAATGGTGATGGTTTCTTCAAGCATTTCGCCGGTGATGGCTTGCGGAATATTTTTCAGTGGCAGATGAGTCGTTGCCAGTGCCACACGAAGGCCGCCATTTACCAGCATCATAACCGGCTTACTGGCCCCGGTTTTATCAGCCAGCCATTCGGTATGGCCGGTAAAGGCAATACCGGCATCATTGACTACACCTTTATGTACCGGCCCAGTAACGATGGCATCGTATTTTCCCTTACAGGCCAGCTCAATGGCCGTGTCCAGGGTGCGGATAACGTAATGTGCATTTTCCATGTTCAGCTCTCCGGGGGTAACCCTGCCGGTGCATTTGATCGGGTGAACATGAAGTGCCCCTGACTCAGAGGTCAGAAATCGATCCGGGTTGTGGATGGTTTCGATCTGTATTTCTACTCCAAGGCGATTGGCACGTTGCTGCAGAACATCCGGATCAACAATAAACAGCAGCTCCGCACGCATATCCTGTTGTGCCAGCCGCAGACAGATATCCGGGCCGATACCTGCCGGCTCACCCGGGGTAATGATTAGTCGAGGGCGTGGCGTCAAGGTTAAAGCTGTTCGGTTTCTTCCATCCTCAGCTCAACATAGGCTTCATCCCGCAGCCGGTGCAACCAGAGTTCCAGCTCTTCTTCTGTTTTGCGCCTGCTGATAGTTTCACGTGCCTTGTTGCGACGGTACTCCAGCGTCCCATCGTGCTGACGGCGATCATCAACACGCAGGATATGCCAGCCAAAGGGTGTGCTGAAAGGCTCACTGACTGCGCCGACATCAACAGCCCCCATGACATCTTCAAATTCCGGCTCCAGTGTCCCCGGCATCACCCAGCCCAGATCTCCCCCATCAATCGCACTGGTAGAGTCATCCGAGTTGGCGCGAGCCAACTGGGCAAAGTCTTCGCCTGAAAGTATGCGTTCTCTCAGTTGTTGCAGGCGTGAACGGGCATTGCTTTCGCTGACAATCTGGTTCGATTTGACAAGGATATGGCGCACTTTGGTTTGTGTAACCATGATCTGATCTTCACCTCTGATATCAATCAGTTTGACCAAATGGAAACCACTGGGTGTTCTGATAATGTCGCTCATTTCACCCTTGTTCATATTTGGCACCACTTCCTCAAAGGCACTGGGTAGTTCACTGTGCTTTCTCCAGCCAAGGTCACCCCCCGTCATCGCCGTTTGTGCGTCGGAATATGTTGCCGCCATCTGACGAAAATCAGCTCCCAGTTTTAGCTCAGCGATGACCTCTTCCATTTTATTGCGGCGCCTTTCAATTTCTTCCGGAACTGATCCCTCTGGAATGGAAATCAAAATGTGGGCAAGCTGATAGCTGTTGATTGTGTCACCACGCTTTTCAAGGTTTTCCAGCAGATAATCAATTTCCTGCTCCGATACCTTGACACGGTTCTTGACCTTTTTGCTGCGAATACGACCAATCATAATTTCATCGCGCACATCTTCACGAAACTGTGCAAAGCTGAAACCGTCACGTTCCAGCAATCGACGAAACTGTTCCATGCTGAGGCGATTACTTTCGGCAATCTTCTGGATGGTTCTGTTGAGGGTCTGGTCATCAACACGAATACCGGAGCGTTCTGCCTCCTGGAGCTGCAGACGCTGTAAAATCAGGCGCTCGGTAACCTGCTTTATCAACACATGGACAGGAGGCGAAGGTATTTTTTGCTCTGCCAGCTCCTGACGCACCTTGTTGATTCGTGAATTTAACTCACTTTGCATGATGACATCGTCATTCACCAGCGCAACAATCCGGTCAAGCTCAACGATGTCGGCGACCGGTGCGTCCGTTTGCTGTGCGGCTACTGTTGCGGTTACCAGTGACAGGTATGCTGCGAGCAGAATTTTACCTGTATTGAGTATCGGAGCGAACCATTGATTCAGCAGTTTCAGGATATGTGTTTTCATCGTGTTCATCTGTTTAATGATAGTTGTCATCGGTTCTGGCGGCTTGCAGAAGGTTGCGGGTTTCGTCTCCGATACTGCCAAGCCCCTTAAGTTCAATCTCAAAAAAGACGCTGGTGTCGAAGTCGTCTTCAGTACCATTGGCACGGCGTCTCGCTGCCAGACGGGTTTTCCAGCAGCAACCTTCGTATTCTACACCAATCAGGGCGTCAAGTGTCCGGTTGTGTTTAATAGAGTAATTCCAGCGCCAGAGACCATGCCAGCGGTTGACGCGGTCAAGCGGCCAAAGGAATGAAAGGCTGGCTTGTCTAAGGCGATCCATTCGGTGACGGTAGGCCAGATTTACGACCCTGTTATCCGCAGGCTGGTATTTCAATCGATAGATGGCTCGCTCTGTCTCGCCGGTTTCGGGTCTCCAATGTAACAAAGCATCGGCCATAAACCGACGGTGAGGGCGGTAACGCACCTCACCAATGAGCGGCGAGGAGTTGTCTGTATTCGATACATTGCCCGGCAGGGTGACATTAAGATCACGGAAGTAATAAATCTGTCCCAGGGTCATGGCCAGCTTTTCTCTGCCACTGGATTGCTCCGTAAAGCGGCTGGTAATACCAACACTGACCTGTTCCGTATCACCGATTCTGTCGATACCACTGAAGCGATTTTCACTGAATAAGACCGATGAGTTGTAATCCAGCAATCCGGTATCAAATACTGGAATCTGTGACTGCCTGCGCTCAGGGATCCTCAGATAGTAAAAACGGGGTTCCAGCGTTTGCAGCATGGACTGGTCAAACAGCTTGACGAAGCGTTCGTAGAGTACACCGCTATCAACGCTCAAAATCGGAACCGAACGGTCCGGGCTGGAAGGGCCGGCATGGTTATGCAGGGAATAGGCCGTATAGCGAACACCAAGTCGGGGCCGAATGTAGTAGCCTGATCTTTCATGATTGTAGGTGATGCCGGGATAAATATCAGCACGCTGACCGGTTACTGCATTGTCTTTATCGAAGTCTGTATATTCCACTTGAATCCCGGCAACAAGGCCATCGGCAGATGGTTCTGTATGGGCATCCAGCCGTATATGTGGCATACGTTCATAGGGACGGTCAGCGGCCTGTATATCGCTGTCGATTGTCTGGTAGCTCTGTAGCATTCCGTAGATGGACCAGTTATCGGCACGACGACCAAGGGTAATGCGATTTTCCAGGTGGCGCTGACCAGACAGAGCCGGGCCGGAACCCAGTTCCTCGAAGTAGCTGTTATCGGATACACGGTGTATCCGGGTATCCAGCATCCAGTTTCCAACGACGCCATTGTGCTGATAGTGAAGTGCCCAACGGTTGTTGTCTCCAGGCCCGGCATGTTTATCATCATCGCTCAGATATTCCAGATTGATCTGACCGCGATCATTGTCGCCCAGATAGCGATATTCAACGCCGAGTTGCAGTCCTCTTTCGGACATGTAACGCGGCTGCAGGGTCGCATCATGGTGTGGAGCGATATTCCAGTAAACAGGCATCAGAATTTCTGTGCCCCGGCTGTCGGAATGGGAAAAGCGGGGCGTCAACAGGCCGGTCTGGCGGCGATCATCAATCGGGAAATTGATGTATGGCGTATAAAGTATGGGAATATCAAGAAATTCGATTTTGACATTTTTGCCCTCACCCCGACCGGTGTTATCGTCGAGAAC
>JAJDYQ010000076.1 GCA_022825085.1 Gammaproteobacteria bacterium | reverse complement strand
CGCCCAGCTTTTTCGAGGCCTCTCGGTTGTCTTTACAAAGTTTATAGAGTCTCCTGTTTTCGTAGTCGATATTCACGATAGTTTTTTGATTTTATACTTTATTTACCTAATAGGTAAATGTTTATTTTATTATTTTTGATTGAAAATTGCAGCAACAGGGCTTTCTGTGCTTTTTTGCTTCAGGGTGTCTGGTGGTTTGTGTCTGTCGGCGGTTTGTGTTAGGTTGTTCTGAAGTCTATCAAGCCAATCAGGAAGTAATGCCAAAACGACATCGAATTCAGTTTCCCAAGCAGGAGTCATCTGATCTCAATCAGGATGAGGCTTATTTTTATTTGCAGGGTTCGGGGGGTAAGCGAAAAATCAAGTTTCATGATTATGATGAAATTTATGAGGTGCAGGGGTTGTATGAGCAGGTGTTCTATGACCGTTTGAAGTGCACATCTCCAACCAAGGTAACGTCTATTCTTGAGTCGTCTGTAAAGCAGTCTGATGATAATTTTACGGAGCTTCGTGTGCTCGATTTGGGTGCCGGTAATGGCATGATGGGTGAGGAGCTGAAGAAGCATGGGGTGTCACGTTTGATCGGTGTGGATATTATTCCGGAGGCCTATGAGTCCATGGTTCGGGACAGGCCGGGATTGTACGATACCTATTATGTGGAGGATTTCACCAGACTGTCAGAAGAGAAAAGAGAGGATATTGCGTCATGGCAGTGTGATTGTATGGTGACGGTTGCTGCCCTGGGTTTTGGTGATATTCCAACAAAGGCGTTTATCGAGGCATTTAATATCATTAAGCAGCAGGGTTGGGTGGCGTTTAATATCAAGGAGACATTTTTTGACAGTAACGATGAAAGTGGTTTCTCGAAGATGATTCGGGAGCTTATTTTTTCAAAGTATCTCGATGTTTATCATATTGAGCGGTATCGGCACAGGTTCTCTATTGAGGGCGAGCCGCTTTATTATTTTGCTATCGCCGGTCGCAAGAATG
This sequence comes from Gammaproteobacteria bacterium, assembly GCA_022825085.1. Lineage (GTDB taxonomy): Bacteria > Pseudomonadota > Gammaproteobacteria > JAJDYQ01 > JAJDYQ01 > JAJDYQ01. The sequence goes on along the minus strand of JAJDYQ010000076.1, from coordinate 16,516 downwards.
CCGATGTCTCGTCCGAGTTTCTAATGTCAAAGGGCATGGTTTGACCGCCGCGCCCTGCGGGGCATCAAAAGTCCTGCTTCTTGTGTGTGCTGCTTGACTGTGGCTGGGCATTTCAATTCATCATGTGTTCGGCAGGGCACCGAAAAATTGGGTGGGGTTCGGTGTGCGGGTTGGTATGTGGTCCGATAATAATGCAGCCTGCAATGGGCTGACTGTTCTATACACCTATATATAATGTGAGTCGTGTGTGTTGCGAGTGACGGTGGTTGCCGGCTTTGGCTGCATCGGATGGCTATCCGGCGGTGGGTGTCTGGAAAAGTGTGGATGGGGGATTGGGGCGAAGTCTTGCTTTTGGGTGATCATTTTTTTTGATAATTGTCACTGTTTTGTCATAAAGCATTGCTAATGTGACTTCCGATGTCGGGTTTTTCCGGCATAAATCCAGTTTATCTACGGGAGTTTTGTTTCCATGAAATTGAAAACATTTTTAATGGCGGTCGCTTTTTCGGTTTCCGTATTAGGTGCCGGTCAGGCTTCTGCCCGCGATTACATCAGTATCGTCGGTTCTTCTACTGTATATCCGTTTGCAACGGTTGTGGCCGAGAAGTTTGGAAGGTCAACAGCCTATAGCACGCCCAAGATCGAGTCCACAGGTTCAGGTGGTGGTATGAAGCTGTTTTGTGGGGGGATTGGTCCTCAGCACCCGGACATTAGCAATGCTTCCCGCCGTATGAAGAAGTCCGAGCAGGAGCGGTGCGCTAAAAACGGTGTCCGTGACATTGTTGAGGTCAAGGTCGGCTATGACGGTATTGCTATTGCCAATTCCAAGAGGGGGCCTTCCTTTGAGTTGTCTCTCAAGGATGTTTTTCTGGCTCTGGCCAAGCAGATTCCGGGGCCTGACGGCAAACTGATCGATAATCCTCATCAGTCCTGGAAGGATGTGAATTCGTCTTTGCCTGATTCCAGAATTGAGGTTTTGGGTCCTCCCCCAACATCCGGTACCCGTGATGCGTTTGTGGAACTGGCGATGGAGGGCGGTGCGAAGAGGTTCGCCGATCTGAAGGCTTTGCGCAGTGCCAGAGGAGAAGATGAGGTTAAGGGCCTGATGGCAAAACTGGGTATTCCCATGAGTGCCTATAACAAGAAGGGCAAGAAGGTCTTTCAGGCGGTTGCTCATGCGATTCGTGAGGATGGTGCCTATGTTGAGGTCGGTGAGAACGATAATCTGATCGTTCAGAAGCTGGGTGATAATCCTGATGCCCTTGGCGTGTTCGGCTTCAGCTTCCTGGATCAGAATGCTGATAAGGTTCAGGGTTCCAGGATCGATGGTGTTGATATTACTTTTGAGTCTATTGCTAAAGGTGATTATCCGGTGTCCCGTCCGCTTTATTTCTATGTCAAGAAGGCTCATGTTGGTACAATTCCTGGAATTGAGGGCTATCTGAAGGAGTTTTCCTCTGCGAAAGCCTGGGGTGATGAGGGCTATCTGGCCGATAAAGGTATGATCCCGATGCCTGTTAATGAGCGTGAGGCCTTTGGTTCTGATATTCAAAACCTGCGGTCAATGAGCCAGCTCTAGTTTTTTGTGCGGTTCTGTATGTGTGTGGCCGGTTTAATCGCCGGCCACATTGCTTGAGGGAGGGGTATTTTTTTAGTGATGCAGTCCACTACTTTAATCGTTGTTTTGCTGGCACTGTCGGCAGCCGGGTTTTATATGGGGCGCCGCAAGGCATTTCAGGTGTCGGGCAACGATATTCGTACCTTGAACTCTTTGCCATCGTACTATGGCTATTATACGGCCATGTGGTGCGGCATCCCCGCACTGATTGTTTTTTCCCTCTGGTCGATGCTGGATGGCCGGGCCATCATGGCAATGGCGACTTCGTCAATCGCAGATAGTGGTGTTTCAGCACAGGAGATGAGTCTGGTATATAGCGAGGTGCTGCGGTTTGTGTCGGGCTCTACCATCGGTGAACCGCAACCGCATATTGTTGAGGCGGTTGCAAGATACAGGGAGTTGCAGGATACCAGCAATGCGGCGTTGATCGTTATTGTTCTGAGTATCGCTATCGCAGGTACGGCTTTCGCGCTCGGTAAAATTCGCAGGGATCAGCGAGTCAGAAATTCTGTCGAAGCCGGCGTCATGGTCTTTTTAATCGCTTGTTCGACTATCGCCATCTTTACAACGATCGGCATTGTTTTGTCGGTTTTGTTTGAGTCGATTCGATTCTTTCAGAAGGTCTCGTTCACAGATTTTATCTTTGGCCTGGAGTGGAGTCCGCAAACGGCGATTCGCTCGGATCAGGTCGGTTCTACGGGTGCGTTCGGGGCCATTCCATTATTCGCAGGAACTTTATTGATATCGTTTATAGCGATGGTGGTGGCGGCACCTATCGGCTTGATGTCGGCAATTTATCTGGCTGAGTATGCTTCTGCCCGGTTGCGCTCTTACGCCAAGCCGTTGCTTGAGATTTTGGCCGGCATCCCTACTGTGGTTTATGGTTTTTTCGCGGCGCTGGTTGTGGCTCCGTTTTTTCGTAATACGGGTGGCTTGATCGGGCTGGATGTCTCTTCGGAGTCGGCACTCGCCGCCGGGTTGGTGATGGGCATTATGGTTATCCCGTTTATATCTTCTTTGTCTGATGATGTGATTACGGCAGTCCCGCAGGCATTGCGCGACGGTGCCCTTGGCCTGGGTGCCACGCAGTCCGAAACTATTCGCAGGGTCGTTATACCGGCCGCGTTGCCCGGTATCGTAGGTGGTATGTTGCTGGCGGTTTCCCGTGCCATCGGCGAGACCATGATTGTGGTTATGGCGGCAGGATTATCGGCTAATCTTACTGCTAATCCATTGGAGGCGGTGACAACGGTCACGGTGCAGATTGTCACGCTGTTGGTCGGTGATCAGGAGTTTGATTCGGCCAAGACTCTGGCGGCGTTTGCTCTTGGTTTGATGTTGTTTCTGTCAACATTGGTACTGAATGTCATCGCCTTGCATGTGGTGCGTAAATATCGTGAGCAGTATGAGTGATCTTGAGCATACCGGGCAGCGCGCCATTAATACGGTGTATGCAGGACTCGGTCGCCGTTATGCGGCGGAGCGGCGTTTTCGCCTCTACGGTATGTTGGCGGTACTCAGCGGTCTGGCATTCCTTGTAGTGATGTTCACCAGTATTATTTCCAATGGGTACAGTGCTTTCAGGCAGCATTATGTGCAGTTGACTGTTGAGTATGATGAGTCTCGTGTTGACAGGAATGAGCCGGCAGCAAGTGATTTTGAGGGGATCGTCAAGAGTTCGATGCGGGAAATGTTCCCCTGGATGAGTGGGCGCAGCGATAAACGGAAGCTTTATGGTCTGGTCAGCGGCGATGCGGCATACGCTATCCGGGATCGTGTTGGCGATAACCCGTCCCTGATAGGAAGCCGGGAGGCTCTTTGGGTATTACTTGATGATGATGCCGATATGTTTTTCAAGGGATATGTTACGCCGGTTAGGCGGCAGCTTATGTCGTCAGGGATTACGCTGGCGCTTGAGGGCGAGAAGGCGGTTTTGACGGGCGATGAGGCAGCATTTGAGGTAATCGTTACAGCGGTCAGGGACCATCTGCAGGCGCAGCTTGCTGTCGCGCGAAAAGAGTTTGAGGATATGGGCCGGTTGCTTGAGGAGACTGAGGCTGGCGGTGACAGGGATGAGGTTGTCCGGTTCAAAGCCAAACTGGAGTCTTTGCGGATGCAGATTTCCGGGTTGCAGGCACGGATTTCTTCCACAAGCCTGAATGAAGAGCTCGGCAGTGGAATGCCTTCTTTTCTGATTAATCTGGATGGTGTCTATATCCGGATCAATGCCATTACTGCTACGGGTGTTTCGGGTGTGGTGTTTGCCGAAGATGTAACGGGATTGCCGACCATTTTCGATCAGTGGCAGCTTGTCACTCTGGAGATGCCCCCGGCAGACCGGCGTCTGTCTGATAAGGAGATTGTTGTGTTGCTCGCATTGCAGGATCGGGGGCAGGTGGAGAGCCGGTTTAATTCGGTATTTTTTACTGCCGGTGATTCGCGTGAGCCGGAGCAGTCAGGTATATTGGGTGCGCTGAAGGGGTCCATGTATATGCTTATCGTGACGTTGCTGCTTTCGTTTCCGATAGGCGTTGCGGCAGCGGTGTATCTTGAGGAGTTCGCGCCTCAAAATCAGTGGACGGATTTTATTGAAGTGAATATCAATAATCTGGCTGCTGTTCCTTCCATTGTGTTTGGTTTGTTGGGCTTGGCGGTGTTTATTAATTTTTTTGGTTTGCCTCGTTCCGCTCCTTTGGTCGGAGGATTGGCCTTAACATTGATGACCCTGCCGACGATTATCATATCGGGGCGGGCGGCGCTGAAGTCTATTCCACCTTCAATACGTGAGGCAGCGCTGGGTATTGGTGCCTCCAGAGTGCAGACTGTTTTTTATCATGTATTGCCACTGGCATTGCCTGGTATGTTGACAGGGACTATTATCGGCATGGCTCAGGCGTTGGGTGAGAGTGCTCCGCTGTTGATGATCGGCATGGTGGCGTTTGTTGTTGATGTTCCGCAGGGTTTTACTGACCCGGCGACTGTCCTGCCGGTTCAGATTTATCTTTGGGCAGATAGTCCGGAGCGTGCTTTTGTTGAGCGTACTTCCGCTGCAATCATGGTGTTACTGGGTTTTTTGATCACTATGAATGCGCTGGCGGTGGTGCTGCGTAAGCGTTTTGAAAGGCGCTGGTGATAATTCATATCAGGAAGTTAAATATGGTAACGGCTGAGGAGCTGGCATACGGCATGGAACGCGAATCTGTGGCTAAGGGACCTTTAGAGATTTTCGAGGGCGGTGGTCAGGTCGTTACTGATCGTGATGACCGTCAGACGGTGGGCGAGCCGTTTGTGGATAATCCGCGTGTCAGTGCGCGCAATGTCAATGTCTATTATGACGAAAAACATGCTATCCATGATGTGTCGCTGGATCTGGGAGAAAATGAGGTGCTGGCGATGATCGGCCCCTCTGGTTGTGGTAAATCGACCTTCCTGCGTTGCCTTAATCGTATGAATGACACTGTGGCAAGCTGTCGTGTAACGGGTAAGATCAATTTTGACGGCGAGGATATCAATAGCCCTAAAATTGATGTTGTGCCATTGCGTGCGCAGGTTGGCATGGTATTCCAGAAGCCGAATCCGTTTCCCAAGTCTATTTATGAGAATATTGCTTTTGGTGCCCGTATTCATGGGTTGGCAAGGCATCGCTATGAACTGGATGAAATTGTTGAGGGGAGTCTCCAGCGTGCCGGGTTGTGGGATGAGGTCAAGGATCGGTTGGAGCAGCCGGGTACCGGGCTTTCCGGTGGTCAGCAGCAGCGCTTGTGTATTGCCCGTACTATCGCGGTCAGCCCGGAGGTTATTTTGATGGATGAGCCTTGTTCGGCGCTTGACCCAATCGCCACGGCTAAAATTGAGGAGTTGATTGATGAGCTGCGCAAGCAGTTCACGATCGCCATCGTGACGCATTCAATGCAGCAGGCCGCACGTGTCTCACAACGCACCGCTTATTTTCACCTCGGCGATTTGATCGAGGCCGGTGATACCAAGACTGTATTTACAACGCCCCGTCACCGTTTGACGGAGGATTATATTACCGGCCGGTTTGGCTAGAGATATGCCGTATAATTCCGACCTGTATGGGCTTAAAATATGGTCAATCTTCAAAAATCCAGACATGGTTATTTTTCAAAGTAATAAATTCAAAGACATAAAGAAGGAAATGTTGGACATGCTGTTAAAAAATCAAAGGGCTGTTTCTATTGATCCGCATCTCTCATGTCATGTTTAGAAAAGCTAGAACTTTTGTCGATCAAGCTCAGCTCTATCAGCTGTCAAACTAATGAATGCACTTGACTTAAATCACCATATATCCGAGCAATACAATACCGAGCTGGAGGATCTGCGTAACAAGGTGCTGGCCATGGGCGGGCTGGTCGAGCAGCAGATTTCCGATGCGCTCGAGGCATTGGAAAATCTGGATGGCGAGCTTGGTGAGAATGTGGTTTTCACGGATCACAAGGTCAATGCCATGGAGGTCAAAATTGATGAGCAGTGTTCATGGATCATCGCCCGGCGGCAACCTACGGCAAGCGATCTGAGATTGCTTATTACCATCATCAAGGTGATCACCGATCTGGAACGAATCGGCGATGAGGCCGAAAAAATTGGTCACATGGCCTCCATGCTTTCCGAGATGAAGGGTTCCACATCTTATAGTCAGCAGGATGAAATCATGTATATGGGGCAGGAGGTTCGTCAGATGCTGCATGATACGCTCGACGCCTTTGCACGTTTGCATAGCAAGGACGCCACCAGGATTGCGCATCGGGATGAAAAAGTTGATCGTCAATACGAAAGCATACTGCGTAAGGTGATGACTTATATGATGGAGGACCCCCGCACGATTACCCTGAATATGAATATTATATGGGTAACACGCGCCCTGGAGCGTATCGGCGATCATTCAAAAAATATCTGTGAATACATTATTTACATGGTCGAGGGCCGCGACGTGCGCCATACTAATTTCGTAGGGTTGGATGGAGTAACAGGGAGGGAGGACTCATAAATGGCAAAGCCCAGACAGCGGAAAATTGTCGCCACAATGGCAGAGTTGGCTGACCGGCATGATTTGTACCAGCAGTCGGTTCAGTGCCCGGTAGCAGAAATTGATTTTGTGTTGCAGCAATTTCAGGCATTGCGCCGGCGTAAACCCTACGTCCTCCGGGAAGATTTCTGCGGCACGGCCTATGCCGCCTGCGAATGGGTCAGTCGCGATGACAAGAATCGCGCCTTCGGCATTGACCTTGACCTTGAGGTGCTGGATTGGGGGCGCAGGAACAATGTTAAAAAGCTTACCAGGAAACAGCAAGGCAGGATTTCTCTTATGCATGCCGATGTGCTGGAGGCTGAGACTTCCACTGTGGATGTGGTGCTGGCGATGAACTTCAGTTACTGGGTCTTGTTAACCCGCAAGAGAGTTCAGGCGTACTTTAACCGTGTTTACGAAGTTCTGGCGAACGATGGTCTGTTTTTCCTGGACTGTTATGGTGGTTACGATGCGCCAAAAGAGATCAAGGAAAAGCGTAAACTTGATGGTTTTACCTATATCTGGCATCAGGCGCATTTCGACCCGTTGACCAGTGAAATAGAATGTCATATCCATTTCAAATTTGCTGATAAGTCGCGGATAAGAAAGGCGTTTTCCTATAGATGGCGCCTGTGGACCCTGCCCGAAATCCGGGAGATGCTCGAACAAGCCGGGTTTCGTGATGTGCATATTCACTGGGAGCAGGCGGATGACGAAACCGGTGAGGGTAATGGAGAGTTCAAAGAGGTTACTCGTGGCGCGGCGGACCCGGGCTGGATCACGTATATCGTGGCGGAGAAATAGCCTGCAATTTTAATTTAGGGAAACTTTGATTCATTCAGAGCCTCCTTTAAGAAGAATCGCTATCTACCGGCTTCAGCCGGTGATTGCGTTTTTGCCAGCACCACCTCAATTTCCTGAATAAACGCCCGCACAACCAGAGGTGGTGTAGTGCCCGCACGTGTCGCCACGTAGAAAGGTGAGCGCCACTGCAAGTCCAGATGGTCAATTTCCCGCATCCGCTGTTTTTCCACCCAGCGCTTTGCGTAGTGTCCCGGCAGGAAGCCGAGAAAGCAGCCGCTTTCGATCAACATTGCCTGCGCCTCCATATTGGAGGCGGATGCCATGATGGTTGCGCCGGACCAGTAGTTGTCAGTCTCAACGCTTTTCAGATAGGGCCGGATAGTCATGGCGCACCGGGTAATGGATTCCGTGGTGATTGCAGCATTATCCAGCGTAAACAGCGGATGCCTGTAGCCGCAGTAAAGCCCATGCACTTCCTCATAGATTTTTTTGTACCACAATGCTTTGGACTGAACGGGGAAAGGACCGATGGCAAGTTGAATATCGCCGTTGATCAGAGCTTTTTCCAACAATTGCGGCGTTTCCACTTCTAGGTCCAGATACACATCCTGTTCTTTTGAAAAGAACTGATGAATAGCCTGATGGATGGAAAAATCTTCGTTCGTCGTGGTGCTGTCCACCACGCCGATCCGCAGGTGTCCGGTCAGGCTGCCGCGCAGCTCGCCGAGCACCGACTCAAAATCGGCCATGGAGTTCAAAAAGGCCCGGCAACGCTTATAGACTATTTGTCCGCGGTCTGTGAGGGCAAAACCACTGCGCCCCCGCTTGCACAGGCGAAAACCGAGCGATATCTCAAGATCCTTGATGTGCGAGCTGATTGTGGGTTGGCTCAGCCCGAACATCGCCTGAACCCCGCCGAACCCGTTTTGTTCAACAACCCAGCAAAACGTTATTAGTTTTCTCAGAGAATAGTCGCTGATTTTCATCGCTGAACACCTCGCCAAAGCTGCACGGGGAATAAATACGGAAGATGCCGCCACATACTACGCCGATATCATCTTGATTACATTCAAAAATATAATATAAACATTGTTTATTTCATATTTTTAGATATTTACTAATTACCTATACTTATTATTGTTATCCAATAACGTCTTTAATTAAGAGGAGCACCCAATGGCTAATTATCTGAAATCCCTACTAACATTCATGCTGGTCGCAGCGTCGCTCACTACATCGTCGCTGCTGCGTGCCGAAGAATGGAAATTTGCAATCGAGGAAATTCCAGGCTCAATCATGGATGCCTATGCACAAGAGTTCAAAAAGCGGATTGAAGCTGCGACAAACGGGGAGGTGACCATTACTATTTACCCGATAGGTTCGCTTGGTGCGCCCACGGAGACTGTTGAGCAGGCGGCCGATGGCATCATCCATTTCACCAATGTGTCGGTTGGCAACCTCGGTACTATCGTGCCCGAGAGTCAGGTTTTCCTGTTGACCTATATACTTCCTTCCAACCCGGATGCAACCTCGAAAATCCTCAGTTCCAGCGACTTTATCTACCAGGATTTGGCACAGGATTTCGAGAAGCGCGGGCTGAAACTGCACACGATGTATTCCGAAGGCCCGCAGGTATGGACAACCAATCGGGAGATCCGCACGCCGCAGGATTTCAAGAACTTTAAAATGCGTGTTATGGTCTCGCCTATCCTGCTCAAAGCCTACGAAGATATGGGCGCTAGCCCGACTCCACTGCCGTTTGGCGAAGTTTACGGCGCACTGCAACTGAAAGCTGTCGATGGTCAGGTAAACCCGGCGGCAACCATTGAGGAAATGAAGTTCTACGAAGTAACTGATTACCTCATCTGGGCAGGTGAGCAGGAGTTGGTTACCACGATTGTCTCTGGCACAGACTGGTATGATACCCTGACACCCGAGCGCCAGCAATTGATTGCCGATACCATGGCGGACATGGTTGATTTTATTGATCGGGTCGTCGTCCGCTTCAATAAAGAAAAACTGGAAAAGATCAAGGCAGCCAAGCCGGGCATTAAACTGGTGGAGCTGACGCCTGAAGAGCGTGCGGTATTTCGTGAGCGCAGCAAAAATACCCATGCCGAGTACGTCAAGATCGTCGGCAATCGTGGTCAACAGTTACTGAATGCTCTGCTGAAGGAAGTTGAGTCAAGCGAGTAGCCCACTTTATCGCAGGATTGTGAAATGGCCGGAAGCAGACTTTCATGCATTCCGGCCATCCTGCTTGAGCGCCCCGCCATTAATCTCACTAATCTAATGATTCTATCAGCGCCTGCCAGACAGATCTGGCGGCAGGGATAACAGCATGATAAAAGTGCTTTCCGCTATCGACAAGGCAACGCGGCAGTTCGAAATATTTGTCCTGAGTTGCGGTATCATGCTGATGGCGGTCAATACAATCGCCAATGTCTTCGCCCGCTATCTGTTTTACAACAGCATCTACTTCTCGGAAGAGCTGAACGAATTTCTGATCATTATCATCACCTTTGTGGGCCTGGGTTATGCAACCCGCGAAGGGCGGCATATCCGCATGTCGGCAATCTACGACATGCTCCCACCGAGGTCACAGAAACTGTTGATGATTTTTATCTCTGGTCTGACAGCGGCGACCATGATTCTGCTCGCCTGGTACGGATTGGAATATGTACAGAAAGTTGCCCGCCGAGAACAGGTGACACCGGTACTGCAAGTGCCGCTTTATCTGGTCTATCTCTGGGTCGTTGTTGGGTTTGTGGTAACGGCCATACAGTACACATTGACTGCCATCCGCAATCTCGACCTTTCTGACCCGTGTGTCTATATCTCCTACACTAAGGAGGACACTTATGAAAATCCCGATATTTTCGACGCCATCGAAAAAGCTGCGGAGAACATCCCGATGCACACGCCCGCGAAAGAGACAGGAGACAAACGATGATTGCCGAAGTTATGCTGGTGGTGATGCTGCTGCTGCTGCTGGTCGGGTTTCCGCTGAAAATGCCGCTGCTGGTCGCAACAGTGCTGGCATTTATCATTTTCTTTCCGAATTTAAGCATGCAGCAAATCGTTCAGCAAATGATCGGCGGCGTAAAGCCCGCCGCGCTGATTGCTGTGCCCATGTTTATTCTGGCTGCCGACATTATTACCCGAGGGCATTCGGCCGACCGTCTGGTTGATGTGGTGATGCGTTTCATGGGACATATCCGGGGCGGGCTGGCCATCTCAGTAACGTCGGCTTGTGCGCTGTTTGGCGCCGTCTGTGGTTCTACGCAGGCGACCGTGGTAGCGGTGGGTGGCGCGATGCGCCCACGTATGCTGAAAGCCGGGTACAACGACAGCTTTGCTATCGGCTTGATCGTTAATGCCGCTGATCTGGCCTATCTGATTCCACCCTCTATCGGCATGATCGTCTATGGTGTGGTTTCCGGTACCTCAATTTCTGAGCTTTTTGTCGCCGGTATCGGCCCCGGCCTGCTGATCGTACTGCTTTTTTCTCTGTATTGCGTGTATTACTCGTGGCGCCACAATATTCCGACGGAACCGAAATCTCATTGGGATGAGCGGCTTGTCGCGATGCGCCGGGCCATCTGGCCGCTCGGTTTTCCGGTCATTATCGTCGGTGGCATCTACGGCGGTGTGTTCAGCCCGACTGAAGCGGCGGCCGTCTGTGTTCTCTACGCCATGATTCTTGAGCTACTGGTATTTCGCTCGATCAGGCTGCGCGATATTCCAGATATCGCGCTGTCCACGGGAGCAATCACATCCGTCGTCTTTATCTTGATTGCTGCGGGTGCAGCCTTTTCCTGGTTGCTGTCCTATGCGCAAGTGCCCCAGCAGATTATTCAGGCGATTGGTCTGGATAGTGCTGGCGCCTTTGCCACGCTGATCGCTATCAATGTGGCATTTTTTGTTGGTTGTATGTTCGTGGATTCGATTGTCGTCATTCTGATTCTGGTGCCGATCTTCGCTCCACTGATCAAGGCGGCGGGCCTTGACCCGGTGCTTGTCGGGGTTATCATCACTCTGCAAGTCGCCATCGGTGCGGCGACACCGCCATTCGGCTGCAATCTATTCACCGCAGTAGCTGTTTTCCGGCGGCCATTTCTGGATGTGATACGAGGGGTCCCACCGTTTCTGGTCATTTTGGCGATGGTCGCTGGTCTGCTGATCGTCTATCCAGACATCGCCCTTTTCTTGCGCGATCTGGCTTTCAGATGAGCCAAGCCATTTAATTTTCAACGGCCTGATCTAAAGATTCGCCGCACTATTTAACGAGGATAATTAAAGTCATGAGTAAACCCGAGTATGAAAAAGGGCGTTTGAATTTGCCTTTTGTTGGTCACTGCACCTTCGGCAAATACCCCGCCTGTCTGGACTGGGACGCTATCGATGCCGATGTGGCGGTATTAGGCGTCCCCTTCGATATGGGAACGCAGTACCGCTCCGGGGCGCGCTTTGGACCAAGGGCCATTCGCGAAGCCTCAACATTGTTCGCCTTCGGGCACGGTGGCGCCTATGATTTTGAGGACGACTGCGTGTACCTGCCCAGCGACAAGGTCAGGATTGTCGATGTCGGTGATGCCGATATCATCCACACAGACACCAACAAAAGCCACGATAATACCGAATTTGCCGTGCGCAAAATTCTCAAGGCGAATGCCTTGCCCGTCATACTCGGTGGCGACCACGCTGTCCATATCCCCTGTATTCGTGCGTTTGCAGATGAGCCACCGGTACACCTGATCCATGTGGACGCTCATCTGGATTTTGTTGATGAACGCCATGGCGTCAAATATGGCCATGGTAATCCCCTACGGCGTGCGTCGGAGATGCGCCACGTTACCGGCATGACGCAGCTGGGAATTCGCAATGTGTCTTCCTCCAATCAGCGGGATTACGAGGCGGCGCGCGCCGCCGGTTCCGATATTCTCTCCGTGCGGGATGTCCGGCGTTTGGGGGTTGAAGGGGTGCTGGCTCGCATTCCCGATGGTGTCCGCTACTACGCGACCATTGACGTTGACGGCTTTGACCCCTCGATTGCACCTGGCACCGGCACACCTAGCCACGGCGGCTTTCTCTATTATGAAGTGTTGGAGCTCTTTCAGGGGCTCGTAAAAAAAGGCCATATCGTCGGGATTGATTTTGTCGAAGTGGCACCGGATTATGACCACGCTGGTATCACTGCTTTTCTGGCCGCGCAGTTTCTGCTCAATGTGCTGGGCTTTATCTACGAGGCGAGAGCACCTCGGGTTTAGCAGCGATGCAGGACATACTACCGGGCTGTTTTCCGCACCCTGAGCAAGTCTGGGATGGGCTTGCCCAGGGCTTTCTTACATTCAGGGTAAATGAATGCGTGTCGTCGGATTTAATCTACAGAATTTAACCAACTGCTTTTAGTTGTGGGGCTGTCTGGTTCAATATCAGGTGTGGGGGAAATTCGCATATAAATCGTGTGCCCTGCCCAACCTGTGATTCGATATGTAGCTGGCCATCATGATGTTTGATTATTTGTTCCACAATCGTAAGTCCAAGCCCTGTGCCGCCTTGCTCTCTGGACCGACCGGTATCCATCCGGTAAAACCTTTCAGTGAGACGGCACAGGTGTTCCGCAGCAATGCCCTCACCATTGTCTTCAACAGTAAATTCGGCCTTGCCTTTTTTGGCTGCCCACGTGATGTGGATATTGCTTCCCGCCGGTGTGTGGTGAACGGCGTTCTGAACGAGATTAGCAAGGGCGCTGTGTAGCTCACTTTCGTTTCCCGACAGGTTGATATAGGGGTCAATGTCAATTTTGAAGTGGTGTCGCCCGCCGCTGACGGTTTTCGCGTCTTCACAAATCATGGCTATCAGTTTGTCCATTATTACAGGCTTTCGCCCGTGTTCTTTGTGATTCTGTAAGGACTCCAGCCTCGCGAGCAGTAAGGTATCGTTGATGATGGATTCCATGCGTTGCGCTTGTTTCAGCATGGTGCTAATGATCTCTTTGGTTTCGTTTTCGGTCATATCGTGCAGTGCTTCCAGATAACCGGTAATGACCGTCAGGGGTGTGCGCAGTTCATGGGATGCGTTGGCGATCAGGTCGCGCCGCATTTTTTCAAGGTTGTGAATCTGCGTAATATCACGAACAATCAGTAGCCGGGAATCGCGTCCATAGGGAATAATTTGCGCCTGTAGCCTTGTCCTTTTGTTAATCGGAGAAGGCAATTCAATCGGGTACTTAAAGTCATTGTGCGCAAGGTAACGGGTAAACTCAGGGTGCCTGATCAGGTTGGATATGATCTGATGCAGATCTTTTTTACGCTTGAGCCCCATGAGCTTGCGGGCTGCCTTGTTGATCCATAGTGTTTCGTTACGTTGATTCAGTACAATAACCGCGTCAGGCATGGCGCGGGCGGATTCCTGAAATCGCCTGATAATCCGTTCCATGCTTTTCTTCTGATTGTCGAAGCGATTTTGCAGATACAGTCCGCGATGAAAAAGATTTTCCATGATGCCGCTGTCCTGCGGGGAGTTATCGAGGCGATTTCGTGTGAACCATTGATAAAAAATGAATATGCGATAGTAGAGCCTTGCCAGCGCGGTAATAATGCCGACTGTTATGCCGAAATGACCGTTTCCTAGAAGTGTCCCGACCAACCAGCCGGCAAGGACTAGAAACAGCGTGCGGACGAGTTCGCTTAACCATGGGTTATACATGATCTTTGGTCAGACTGGCCGCTCTTTACGGGCTGATAAGCGGTAGCCGGCCCCTCTTACTGTCTGTATAAGCCGTCCCAACTTGTATGGTTTCAGCACCTTGCGTAATCGGAACATGTGTACATCTATCGTCCGCTCTTCAATGTATGAGGCTTCGCCCCAGATATGATCGAGTAATTGCGACCGGCTGTAAACGCGCTCCGTGTGGGCCATCAGGAATTTCAGGAGTTCGAACTCTCTGGGTCCCAGGTGAATTTCAGTATCTCCGACAAGAACCCTGTGGTTGTCTGATTCCAGTGTAAGTTGATCTATGGTGAGTATTTCTCTGGATTTTTGACTCCGTGTGCGCTTGAGCACTGCCCCAATCCTCGCTGCCAGCTCTCTGGTGGAAAACGGTTTTGTGATATAGTCGTCGCAACCCGCTCCAAATCCTTTTAATTTGTCGTTTTCTTCGCCTCTGGCGGTCAGCATAATGATGGGGATGTCTCGATATAGTTCCTTTGTCCGCAGCATTCTGGTAAAATCGATGCCGCTGGCGGTTGGTAGCATCCAGTCGAGCAGAATGATGTCGGGGCGTTCTGAGCATATGCGTGCATAAGCCTGCTCAGCGCTTTCCGCGTGCCGGCAGATAAAGTCCGGCTGCCTGAGGGCGAAGCAGATCATGTCTCTTATGGGCTGTTCGTCATCAATAACAAGTACACTGGTTTGCATCATGGGCGATCCGTATTGCCAATGTGTATTCCATAATATAAGTATGACAGTTTTGTGACATTAGCGGGTTTTATTGTTCAGCTATCCGTTGTTATATCTGAATTCGGTCGAAAATCGACCGAATTGACATATTGAAGAATTTATTTTGCAAAAAAGTCGTATCAGTGATTGACAGCAGGTAGTTCATGTTGGATAATGGTCCGGATGTGCTGTATGAAGGGAGGGGTTCCCGAGTGGCCAAAGGGGGCAGACTGTAAATCTGCTGGCTCCGCCTTCGGTGGTTCGAATCCACCCCCCTCCACCATTCTTGATGGTGCGGGGGCATTGGATGTCGGGATGGATGCCCAGGTATCGGCAAAGCGGGTGTAGTTCAATGGTAGAACTTCAGCCTTCCAAGCTGACCATGAGGGTTCGATTCCCTTCACCCGCTCCAATCAGGCTCATATAGCTCAGTCGGTAGAGCACTTCCTTGGTAAGGAAGAGGTCTCCGGTTCAAATCCGGATATGAGCTCCAGGTTTATCGAGACCGGGTTTGTTGTTCGGTATGTCTGTTTAAAATTATTGGCAATACAGAGTTGACCAAAGGGAGTCATTGCGATGTCTAAAGAGAAATTTGAGCGTACGAAGCTGCATGTGAATGTGGGTACGATAGGTCATGTTGATCATGGTAAGACGACGTTGACGGCGGCGATTACGACGCATCAGGCGTCGAAGCATGGAGGTGAGCGTAAGGCTTATGATCAGATTGATAATGCGCCGGAGGAGAGGGAGCGAGGTATAACGATAGCGACGGCGCATGTGGAGTATGAGTCGGATATGCGTCACTATGCACATGTTGACTGTCCGGGTCATGCGGATTATGTGAAGAACATGATTACGGGAGCGGCGCAGATGGATGGAGCGATCCTGGTGGTATCGGCGGCGGATGGTCCGATGCCTCAGACGCGGGAGCATATTTTGTTGTCTCGTCAGGTGGGTGTGCCTTATATAGTGGTTTATATGAACAAGGCGGATCAGGTTGATGATGAGGAGTTATTGGAGTTGGTTGAGATGGAGATACGGGAGTTGCTGGACAGTTATGATTTTCCGGGTGATAGCACGCCGATTGTGGTGGGTTCTGCGTTGAAGGCATTGGAGGGTGATGCGTCGGAGATTGGTACGGTTTCGATTGATCGTTTGATTGAGGCGTTGGATAGTTATATTCCGTCTCCGGAGCGAGATGTGGAGCGTGATTTTTTGATGCCGATAGAGGATGTTTTTTCGATTTCGGGTCGTGGTACGGTGGTGACGGGTCGTGTTGAGCGGGGTGTGATTAATGTAGGGGATGAGATAGAGATTGTGGGTATGAAGGAGACGTTATCGACGACGTGTACGGGTGTGGAGATGTTTCGCAAGCTTTTGGATCGGGGAGAGGCGGGCGACAATGTGGGTATATTGTTGCGTGGTACGAAGCGTGAGGAAGTTGATCGGGGTCAGGTTTTGTCGAAGCCGGGTACGATTACGCCGCATACGAAGTTTGAGGCGGAGGTTTATATTTTGAATAAGGAAGAGGGTGGTCGTCATACGCCTTTTTTTAATGGTTATCGTCCCCAGTTTTACTTTCGAACAACGGATGTGACGGGTGCGTGTGATTTGCCGAAGGG